>NZ_JAAKVA010000004.1:0-291478 GCF_049175415.1 Aeromonas sp. 600527
CCCGAGCGGCCAAAGGGATCAGACTGTAAATCTGACGGCTCTGCCTTCGAAGGTTCGAATCCTTCTCCCTCCACCATCATTCAGAAAACCCGGCCTAGCGCCGGGTTTTCGCTTTATCGCCAATTCACCTTTCCGCCCTTGTCAGATCTGACAGTTGCAATTGCATCCCAGCTTGCTCATCGTGGCATCATCAACATCAGAGTGTTCACATCATGTTTGAAGTCTGGGATGAGCATGGCCACGCAACAGGTCTGACACTGCAGGCACTCAAAATCAGAATCAGCAACGACTATCAGGGCGATCTGATGGTGCGCTACAGCAACAAGCTGGGACTCCCTACGACTCTTTTTCTGACAGTTCACAAGGGTATTGCCTATCAGCGCTTCAAAGCCGGCTCACCAAAACTGGACTGGGAGTGGCTGGCTGGCGCAGGTAATGGCCATACACCCCGCGATTTTATGAGTGAGCAGTTTCCCCTACTCCAGTTTTCCCTCGACAACAACTGACTCTTCATACTGTTCGCTTAAACGCATCAGCTCCCCGATGATTTGCTGTAGTTGGGCACGAAAGCGTGTCAGCTCGTCAGTACAAGCTGACGATCCAAACTGGCGGATTTTTTCTTCCAATCGCCATGCCTCTTCAGCCAGCTGCGGCGCCATCATCATACTGACGGTTCCTGCCTGACGATGAACCCAATTAGCCAGAGCCTTGTCATCCTGTGGTTGCTGCCCCATCGCTTGCTCAAGCTCCTGACGAAAGAGTGGGAACATCTGCCGCAACTTGTCACCTTGGCCAAAAAAAGCCGCCATGGCCGCGACATCAATCAAGGATGGTGATGGCAAGATACGCCACTTTTGCAGCATCTGACGCAAACCATCCAGCAGCACCGGCTTGCCCAGCAAATCATCCATGCCGGCGGCAAAGCAGCGTTCAGCCTGCTCAGGCATGACATTGGCCGTCATGGCAATGATCAGCAAGCGCTTCTTATCCTCCCCAGCCCGTACCCTGCGCGTGAACTCATAGCCATCCATCACCGGCATCTGGCAGTCACAGAGCACCAGATCATAGGGATACTGCGCGACCATCTCGAGGGCTTGCTGGCCATGCTCAGCCAGTTCGCAGTTCAGCTTGAGCTGCCCGAGCTGGCGTATCACCAGCTGCTGGTTAAGGGGATTATCTTCCACCAGCAGAACCCTACAGGGCAGCATGGGCTCGCACTCTGCGCTCTTTTGTATCGCTTGCGTAACAATCTCATCGCTCAAGGCCAGCTGGCGATAGCAGACTTCCCGCACTGCATGCCAGGTCATGGGATTGCTGTTGAGAATGTAACCCTTCTCATCACTGCGATAGCCAAGAGGGGTGGCCAGCGGCAGCACCCGGATAACGCCCTCAGCCACCAGGTCATGGTCACTGAAACGCAACTGAGCATTATCAGGGGGCGACGTTCGCGTGACTCCCAGCGCGTCAAGATGCAGTAACAGGGTGTGACACAGCTTATCGTCATGCAGTTCAATGCTGGCTTGCAGGCCATTGAGACGGAGATCCGGCTCTCGCTGTGCCAGAACAGGCAGCGTGACTGTCAATGTGATAAAGGTACCTAGCCCCGGGGCACTCTCCAGCCGGATCTCGCCCCCCATCAAGTTGGCCAGGGTCTGGCAGATGCTAAGCCCCAGGCCACTGCCACCATAACTGCGGGTGGTGGAGCTCTCAGCCTGTTCAAAGGCATTAAAGATCCGGTCACGCGCTTCGGGTGTCATGCCGATGCCACTATCGCGCACACCGAAGCGCAATTGCTGTTGCCCCTCCCTCTGTGCCAGCAGTTGCACCGAAATCTCGATAAAGCCCCGCTCGGTAAATTTGATGGCATTGCTGACAAAGTTGAAGAGGATCTGACGCAAACGCAGCGCATCGCCGCTTACCCGGGCCGCAACTCCGGCATCAGCCCACAAGTAGACGCGGAGCCCCTTGCGGTGTACCTCGCTCACCGTCATGGTCAGCACACTGTCAATCAGCTCACGCAGAAGAAACGGGGTTTGCTCGAGCTGCATCTTGCCCGCCTCCAGCTTGGCGTAGTCGAGCACATTGTCGATCAGTGCATGCAGCCCCTGAGCCCCACGGTTGATGATCTCCACCATCTGGCGCTGCTCCAGGGTCAGTTCGGTGAAGGTGAGTTGCTCCGCCATGCCGACGATACCATTCATGGGCGTGCGAATTTCGTGGCTCATGGTGGCCAGAAACTCCCCTTTCTGGGTGGCGGCCGACTCAGCCTTTGCCTTGGCCATGGCGAGTGCAGCCTCGACCTGACGACGACGAACTATCTCCTGACGTAGCCGCCAGTAAGCCACCGAGAGTATCAGGATAAACAGGGCAATCCCGATACCTATAGGGATCAGAGTTCTGATTAATTTATGCCAAGGGATCCCCTCGCTGTAGTTCAATGCCAACCAGCTATTGCGGATCTGCTGTTTCTCCTTGTCACTCATGCTGGCGAGCACCCTGTTAATCAAAGGCAGCAAGGGGGTGTAAGGCTCACGCACCGCTACGGCCAGCTCATCTCTGAAAGGCGTCGGCGCAACAATATGCAGGCTGTCATCAAACTGCTCATTGATGAGTCGAGATATCACTGCAAGATTGCCTATGTAAGCGTCTCCGCGACCAGACGCAACCATGGCTAGTCCCTCTTTCGGGCCGGAAACCACAGTAGTCCTGATATCAGGAATACGAGCACGCAGCTCTGCAACCAGCAAGCTATCGGTAACCACCAAATGCTTGCCCACCAATTCTGCAAATCCCCCAAACGTACTACTCGCACGAGACATGGCGATCACAACAGGAAACGAAGCAATCGGCTGGCTAATCTGCCAACCGCTAATACGCTTGATTATTCGGGTCGGGATGACAGCAATATCCGCATCTTGATGCAGCAATCCCTGTAACAATTCAGGCCAACTCTGATCAACGCGATATTGATAGGCAAGTCCTAGCTTGTCTTTGAAGACATTCATGTAATCGCCGATCAATCCTGTGAGCTTACCGTCACCATCTGAGTAGGAGAACGGTATCCACTTGGGAATAAAGCTCAACTTAAGGGGGGGCAGGCTCGCAAGCCAGTCACGTTCATCCGGTCGCAGTAAAAAACCACTATGCCCCTGAAAGTTAAGGTTATTGTCGCTCAACCAGCGTTGTTCCAGAGCGCTGCGCTCTTCAATGCTCAGCGCCTGGATCGCTGTATCAAAGCGAACCCCCAGCCTAGAGTTATGTTTGCTTATTCCCAGATGCAGGCTCTCCATCAACAAGGGAGCCTGGGCGACCACTGCCAGTTCTGGATGCTGGGCAATAAACTGATTCGTGACATGCAAATTGCCGATATAGGCATCGGCCCGCTTGTCCAATACGGCCTGGAGTGCCATGTCAGTGTCTTGAAACAGCAGTCGCTGTACCTCTGGATAATGCGCTCTCACCAGCTTTTCAGTCAGAAATCCTGCTTCTATCGCAATGCGCGATTTATTCAAACCACTGACATTTTTAAACAAAGGTGAATCATGCCGCACTACTACCACGGTCGGTGAAGAATAATAAGGCCGACTATAGGTCACGCACTCACTCTCTTCCGATCGAAAAGAGTCCAGCATAATATCCAATTGCCCTTTACAACTCGCTACGTATAGCTGGTTCCAGTCAGGATATGTTTTCCATTCAATATGATAATCAAGATTCCTTGCCAGGGTCGTGATCAATTCAACACTGAAACCACTGGCATTATGTCCATCCCACCGCTGAAATGGCCCCCATCCTCCAGTTAATAACCCGACTTTTATTGTTGGTAATGAGTTGTTTTTATGAGCAGAGGCAGACGTCGTGAATATGCAGAAATGACATATCATTATGGCGACTATGCATCGGTATATGTTCATATGAAGACGACTCACTGTACGATTTCTGAAGGAGAGAGCATTATCTGAATACTAAAAAAGGTCGCGTAAAGTAGTATAGAAATGAAATGTTTGCTAGTGTAAATATTATTGTAATATTCATATAGGGCTCATCTATGTCTTCCAAGATCATTCTTGCCGACGATCATCCGCTTATACTGACCGGGATCCGCAGCCTTATTGCACAACACCAACCAGGTTGCGAAATTGTTGCCGAGGCACATCAGGTCTCCGAATTATTCAAAACATTGCAGCAACACCAATGCAATCTCTTGATAACTGATTTTAGTATGCCTGGTGACTCTCGCAGTGATGGCCTAGTGATGCTCCAAAATTTAAAAAGAAGCTACCCGGGACTCTCGATTATCGTGCTGACACAGATACAGAATGCCGGGATACTCCAAGCCTTGCTGCAGCTTGGGGTCAGCGGAATATTATTGAAGAAAGCCGTCATCAGTGAATTATCGGATGCCATTCGCCATGTCTTATCGGGCCAAAAATATCTTGGCCACTCAGTGAAAATGTTATTGGCGGAAAGCGGTATGGTTAACCCGGCCCAATCACAGCAACTGACACCAAGAGAGAGTGAAGTCGTGCGTTTATTAGCCAGTGGAATGTCTGTCACCCAGGTGGCCGAGTACCTGCATCGCAGCGTCAAGACCATCAGCACCCAGAAAAAGAGCGCCATGGTACGCCTCGGCCTGCAAAGCGATAGCGACCTGTTTCACTATGCCAAAGAGCAAGGGCTGGCCTGAACCTTGACCTTGGTGAATCACCCGAGCCTTAAATCGCGGCATCATAAATAAGGGTTACATTACCTTTATAAGTGCTGCCCGGATATTCCATCATCAAGGCCAGAACTGGCTTTTGCACTTTAAAGATGATGCTGCGTTCTTCATTTATGTAATATGGGTCTTTTATACCTGCTGTGAATAGCTTCTTAACGCCATGCGTCAAAGGAAACTCTTCTTTTGATTTATTTACATAAATCACATCAAGTTTGACTTGCATCCCGAGCCTTTCATTATTCAGCATACAGACTTCACCAATGGCATACTGGCAGTTCAGCCAGACATTAAAATCTGAACTACTCCATAGTCGATATGGTAACTCCGCTATCAAATAGGGAGGAATATGTGATTTCCCACGATAAATCCAGTCATGCCATCCACCAGGAGGTTGCAACACGACTTTGTCACCACCAGGAGGAAACTCTACCTTTATTTGATGTTGAACTTTTAATGTCAATTCTATTATCAGTTGATTATCTTCATATACCCCATTACCAAGATCGATATCTTTATTTTGGCCTACAGAGAGAATTATCGAACCGGTATAAATTCCATTTGGCATTTTCAGTGGGGAGGGTGGTGTTATTTTAAAACCGAAAAACATCGCTTGTATATTAGACGTGCCATCCACAGATAGTCCTGTATAACAAGATTTCCCCCCAACATCTCCCCATAATACGATCCAAGAGGTTAGATTAATATATCCTGCAACCTGCCGCTCAAGATAGCGACATCCACCTCGAGGATTTGTAAAGGATGTATTGTATATTTTCCAGCCATCATTTTGATTGACAACAGAATCAAAATGCACTCCTAACTTATCAGGCTTAAATAAAACCGAGAACTGTTGCCCTTTATCAGATGTAATAATCATGGTTTTGTTTCCCAACGAACTTAGAGAAACAAAGGAATCCCTTGTATTTGAAAAATCCTTTATCACATTTCGCTTTACTTTAGTTTTTAATGAAAATAATAAGCTATCAAGTGACATTACACCGCCACTACAGGATGAAAGCCACATTCCCTCACTGGTTTTCACACATTTTGTAGTGCTAACAAAGGTTCCATTATCAGCATCATAGACTGCAGGCTTATATTCAGCGGTCACTTTAACGACTGCAGCCTGACATGGAAATCCAAAGAGCAAGCCTGCTATTAACCACCAATATCCGTACATCGCACCAGCTCTCATTATCTCTTCCTGCTCAAGCATTTATTGACTGGCCCAGGCCTGGGTACTGCAAACTAGATCACCCAGTAACAACACAGCCTGTTGGCGTTCGGCTCGGGCCGTGTCCAGCGCCAGATCGCACTGCTGTGCTCCCTGATATTCCACCTGCAAGCTGGGATTGCGCTCGCTCATCTCCACCGCAAAGAAGCCATCTGCCTCGCTGACTGTGCGGCCCGCGTGGTTGACCACCATGGCGCCTCTCAAGGGATCGCCCTTCTCATCCAACAATCGACCGATGACGGTTACTGTCTGCATGACCCTGACTTTGTGATAGGCCACCCCCCCCTTGTTGAGATGATAGGGCAGCACGTTGGGGCGAATGCTCACCGAGGGCGCATCGTGCTCTGCCAGATCCAGCTGCACGGCACCGCTGCGATAGGCGGCTACGGGTATCAGATTGCGACCGGGCCGCAACTTGATATTGCTACCCTGATCGTCATCGGCGCGCAGAGTCAGCTCGGGCATATCGGACTCCAGGTCCACTATCATGCCCGCCTCGAACCCTTGCGATTGACCTGTCATGGTCAAGCTGCCCTCATCGCCAAACGCCAAGGTACTGTCGAGGTTGAGCCCCCCGCTCAGCGCCCGGTTATAGGAGGATGATTGCAGGTGGGCATCACCACTGACCAACTCCCCCTGAAACTTGGCGTAGCCTGCCGTGCCAACGCCGTAACTGTCGGTAGTCAAGTTGGCCCCCACGCTCTGCAGTGCGCCCCACTCCAACTGTTGCTGGTACCCGAGGGAGGCGTTGCGCTCCTGCCCACCGGAACGAGAGGTTCGACTGCCGATACCGATGGCCAGTAGGCTATGCTCTCCTCCCAGATTCATGCTCAGGGAGAGCATGCCGCCCCTGTCCCTCGCATGATCGGTACTGATGCTACCTGGCCGGTCAAACACCGTCAGGTTCCAACTCACCGTATGACCAAGCAACTCTCCGTTGTAACGCCAGCCCAGATCTGCCCCCAGCCCACGCCCCACCTGGTGTGCCAGATAAAAGTTGGCGGAGTGGCACTCATCGAGCCGCTGCTGCAACGACAGGTTGCTCTGCTTGAGGTCACGGCTCTCCTCTCCGACTTTCCCATGCTGGCGCTGCTGCTGGTGGCTCAGCACCAGGCTACCTTCGCCATAATGGTACAAAGCCTGCAGATCGAAGCCGCTGCCCAGCGCCTGTGTCGCCATCAGGTTGCCAAACAACCGCCACTGTTTATCCAGGCTCCAGTCGGCAGAGAGACCATGCTGCCAGCGCTGGTCGATATACTGGCTGGAGGCCCCGACTACCACCGAAGGGGTGAGCAGATGGTTGAGCATGACGCCGCTGCTCAGAGGCCGGGCCGTGTCCTCCTCCCAGTTGCTGAACAAGCGGGTCTGCTGGCCCACAAACAGGTTGAAGCGCCAGCTTTCATCCGGGTTTTGCCAGTTCATCGGCTTGTAGATCATCTCTCTGCGCCGCTCGGTGACTTGGCCATCTTCCAGCACATGCAGCTCCACCTCGTAGATGCCGGTGGGCAGCACTTTGGTATCCAGCGCCTGCAAGCCGGAGAGCACCTGCTGCGAGTTGATGAGCTGCCCATCTCGATAGATCTCGACCATGCCGGGTCGGCTCGGGGTGACATAGACAGGTGTGGTACTGACTTGGCCCTGCTCTATCAACAGGGTGTCGGAGTCACCCAGCATGACCCCCAGCACGGTCGGAGTGCCGCCGCCAAACAGGGTGGGCTGACGCACCAGCCCCTGGGCATAGGGCGAGAAGTAGCCCAGCCGATAGAAATGTCCTGTACCTTCGTGTTCGGCATAAAGTTGCTGCACATGATGCTGAGCCGCCTGCCCGCTGACAGACTGGCTCACTTCTCCCTCCAGCAGCGGCGTCCACTGTCCTATGCTGCCCTGTGCCATCAGGTTGTAACGGCCACTGCGCTGCTCCCCTTCCCCCTGGATCAGGTTCAACTGGTGGCGCAACAGGGCGCCATAGCTGCCCCCGCTGGGCAGGTTGTGATAACGGGTCAGCGGCTGCCCCTTCTCGGCACCGGCCGTCAGCACCGACAACTGGGAGTTCTCCAGGCTGTACTCCAGCGCCAGCACTTCGTCGGTACACTGATTCTGACATGGGCCCAGTCGATGGGATGCCGTCAACACCTTGCTCCAGCGCTGGCGGTCCCGTTCTTCCAACTCGCTCTCGTGGCCGTCGGTCAGAGCCAGCAGTTGTACACTGGTGTCTTTGCCTAGCACTATCTCGCCTTCCCCCAACAGTTGCCCATCCACCAGGATGCGCACCGTCAGCGGGACGCCGAAGAAGTAGTCGGCAAAACCATCAGGCAAATCTTCTGCTTGTTGTAGCAGGTCAAGGGGTTGTGCAACATGCCCCCCCGTAGCCCAGGCAGGTACACACAATGCAACCAGGATCAACAGGAAAGAGAAATACGACACGACCTATCTCGCTCTTCTAAGCAAAGACAAAAAGGCTCCCCCGATACAGGGAGCCTCCATCAATCGGCTTATGCGCCGCCTTTAGGGGCTTCCGATTCAAATATCATGTTCACTACCCCCTGGTAGTTGCCTGGCTTGTAGCCAGTGACCGGGGCATCCACCGGGATCACTTCCAGCCCCAACAACTTGCCGGTCTTGGCATCATCAGCCTTCATTACTTCAACGGAGGTGGTCGACAGGGCGACACCACCCACCTTAACGGTCAGGGGAATGTTGTCGTTGCCGCTGGCCATCACGGCCGGGTTGGTCAGGTAGCCAGTGATGGCGCCGATCGTGCTCTTGGCATCCAGCTGTTTGCTCAGCTTGTCCAGCTTCTTGGTATAAGGGTTGTAGGCCAGCTTCTGCGGGGTGCTCATCCAGTTGTCCCCGCCGGTCGGCTGCACATAGAAAGCTTCGGTCGGGATCTGGGCGGTCACGGTGACCTGATGCTCGACACGTTCGGCAGCCATCAGATTGGCCGACACCAGCATGGCCAGGGGCGCAGCTATCCATACTTTCATTACTCTCTCCTCTCTCGGATATAAGAAACATCAGTGACCAATCACCATGTTTCTACTATTGTCGCCCTCTATCAGCACAAATCGATAGAGGCGATCGCTCTTCTTCATCAACTGCTTTTTCATATTTGGCAGCAGATGAATCTTGGTCGGGCTGGAACAATTTGTTTTCCGTTCATTACATTCTTCAAAAAAATCCAGTATGAGTGTTGTGTTGCCTTTATTGATGATGGTGGTCATCTTCTCATCTTCAATAATTTGGGTATCAAAGTGACTTTTTCTTGGCATCACGAACAGGATTGAGCCGAATCCGGTCAATATATTTACACCAGCGGAGACCTGTTGTTGTTCTTTCTGAATTGCACCGGCATCAATATCAAAGCTGTCTTCTGCTCTGGGCAACACAGGAATAAACCGAACCCTGAAGTAGCGCTCTTTATCGCGATCTCCCATAAACAGAAAACGGGTTGCCTGCACACCACTTGCCGGAATAATGAGCCTGGAAGGACTTGCAACCAGTGCTCGATTACCTTCTGTCAGCTCCGGCGACTCCTGTGGCATACCATCACTGTCATAGGTGATTTCATGGATGGCCACCTTTACAAAGGCTGTTGCATCACCCTGATTACGAACCCGTTTCAAATAGGTGCTCTGTTGTCCTGACATGTAGTCATAGAGCGTGCCAATACTTATTTCAGCTGATGCAAAAACATTTCCACATATTAAGCAGAAAAGAATTGAAATGAACTTCCTCATAAATTTTTATCCAAAAAACTGCTGCGAGATTTTTATTTGCCCTACATTGTGTAAATTTATATATTTTTGCAAACCACCCGAAAGGATATCGATGACACTACTTTACGAGTCACATGAACCACTGTTAATCAGAATATTCTGATATTGACTTCAAAAAACACCGCCGACATATCAGACAATTCCTACAGGCTTTCTCACGCATCTCTGCTGTATTATCCGCACCCCTTATCAGTCAACAGGTGAGTGCCGTGTTTGCATTTCGAGAAGAGTACCCAATAAGTGACATGGCAAGCATCGCAGTAGCCGATCTTGCCATGCCCTTTTATCAGCCAATCATTGGCCAGGATCATCAGGTCAAGGGTTACGAGGTACTGGCCAGACGCTGGGAGCCTGCCCGGCAGAACTATCATGGCATCGACTTTGCGTCCCTCAGTGAGGAGCAGTCTCTACATCTGGACATCGTCATGCTCAGAGCCATCATGCGTGATCTACCGACTCTGGCGAAAAACGGTCCCTGTTTCCTCTCCATCAATCTCAACCCGGCACTGAACAGCCCCACCTATCAGAACCTGTTATTACTGGTGCTGATGCAGGCGCGCAAGGTGGGGATCGACATATGGTTCGAAGTAGTGGAGTACGCCCCGCTACAGCGCAAGGCGTTGGCCCTGATCGAGGTACTGCGTAGCCACGGTGCCCATATCGCGTGCGATGACTTTGGCACCCTGGAGTGCAACTTCCAGCGCATGCTGGCGATGCCTTACGAGATCATCAAGCTGGACCGCTCCCTGTTGCTGCAAGCCACCAAGAATAGCCATGCCCTACGGATGCTAACCGGCCTGGTAGAGTACTTGCAGCGGCTCGGTATGAAGGTGGTGTGCGAAGGGGTTGAAACCCAGCAACACATCGAGATCGCCAACCAGCTCGGCTGTGACTATCAGCAGGGCTATGCCCATGCCATGCCCTCCCCCCTCTCACGCTGGGCCTGAAAGGCCCCATTGATCACGTCGACTCCAGCCCCTGCCAAATTGCATGATACGGTGAGGACGAGTACAATCTCGCACCCCGTTTATCCGGCGCATATTGTTTATAAACGTACAGCCCGGATATGCCGTTATCGGGTAGCGGTCCGAGTATCTACTCCCCCCGCAGCTCAAGCCATACGATGCCATCAGGTGGCGTCGTCCTGATTTGCAATCAGACATAAAGAGTCAGCCATGTTTAAACCAGAATTGCTCTCCCCCGCAGGTTCCCTCAAGAACATGCGTTACGCCTATGCCTATGGTGCCGATGCCGTCTATGCCGGCCAGCCCCGCTACAGCCTGCGGGTACGTAACAACGAATTTGATCACGAGAATCTGCAACTCGGCATCAACGAAGCCCATGCCCTCGGCAAACAGTTCTACGTGGTGGCCAACATCCAGCCCCACAACTCCAAGCTCAAGACCTTTATCCGCGATATGCGCCCGGTGGTGGAGATGAAGCCGGATGCGCTGATCATGTCAGACCCCGGTCTCATCATGATGATGCGTGAAGCCTTTCCGGATATGCCCATTCACCTCTCGGTGCAGGCCAACGCAGTCAACTGGGCCACGGTGAAATTCTGGCATCAGATGGGCCTGACCCGGGTCATCCTCTCCCGCGAACTGTCGCTCGACGAGATCGAGGAGATCCGCATGCAGGTGCCGGAGATGGAGCTGGAAGTGTTCGTCCACGGGGCACTGTGCATGGCCTACTCCGGCCGCTGCCTGCTCTCTGGCTACATCAACAAGCGTGACCCCAACCAGGGCACCTGCACCAACTCCTGCCGCTGGGAGTACAAGGTGCACGAAGGTAAAGAAGATGAGGTAGGCCAGATCGTCCACCGTCAGGAGCCGATCGCCGTGCGTCCGGACAACACCCTGGGACTTGGCAAGCCGACCGATGCACTGGTGCTGCTGGAAGAGTCCAACCGCCCGGGCGAGTACATGAGCGCGTTCGAAGACGAACACGGCACCTACATCATGAACTCCAAGGACTTGCGCGCCGTCGAGCACGTCGAGCGACTGACCAAGATGGGCGTTCACTCGCTGAAAATCGAAGGTCGTACCAAATCCTTCTACTACTGCGCCCGTACCGCACAGGTCTATCGCAAGGCGATCGACGATGCAGTGGCAGGTCGCCCGTTCGATCGCAGCCTGATGGGCACCCTCGAGAATCTGGCCCACCGCGGCTATACCGAGGGCTTCCTGCGCCGTCACAACCACAGCGAATACCAAAACTACGACTACGGTTACTCCGTCTCCGACACCCAGCAGTTCGTCGGCGAGATCACCGGTCGCAACGGTGACATGGTCGAGGTCGAGGTAAAGAACAAGTTCCTGGTGGGCAACAGCCTGGAGCTGATGACCCCGCAGGGCAACCTCAGCTTCAATCTGGAGCAGATGCAGAACCGCAAGGGCGAACTCATCGACACCGCACCGGGCAACGGCCACGTAGTCTATGTGCCGGTGCCGAAGGAAGTGGACGTGAACTACGGCATCCTGCTGCGCAACCTCGGTGAGCGTCAGGATACCCGTCAGCCCCACTCGGCCGCCTGAGATGGCACTGCTCATCACCGACAAGTGCATCAACTGTGACATGTGTGATCCCGAGTGTCCGAACCAGGCCATCAGCCTGGGTGAGGAGATTTACGAGATCGACCCAAGTCGCTGCACCGAGTGCGTCGGTCACTATGAGAAGCCGACCTGTATCAGTGTCTGCCCTATCGACTGCATCATCTGGGATCCCGCTCATGTGGAAACCGAAGATCAGCTGATGGAAAAGTTCGTCCGGATGCACCGGCAGTAACTCAGGCATCAGCGTCTGCAACTCGCAGACTGCATCATCCGGAATCCTGCTCATGTGGAAACCGAAGATCAGTTGATGGGGACGTTTGTGCGGATGCACCGACAGTAAAACGAAAAAAGGCCGAGCAATCGGCCTTTTTTGATCCTGTGTTCAGCAACTGGCCATCACTTGCCGATCAATCGACTCAGCTTGTCCAGCTCCCGCTGGGCCTCCAGCATCCTGGTCTGGGACTCCTCCAGCTTGGCCTGTTGCTTGGCAATTTTCTCCGGCTTGCCACTCACTCTCGCCTCCTGCAACTCGAGCAGGCGTTCGTCCACCTCGCCACGCAGCTTGTGAACCCGCTCTTTCTGCTCCTTGAGCAGCTCCTCATCGGTGCAGTTGGCCTTGATATTGCGCGCAGCCTGTTCCAGGCCGGCAATCTGTCCGGCATTGTTGTGAGCTTTGGCAAACACCAGTTGGTCGTTGACGGCCTGCAGACGAGCCTTGCAGCCGACAGCTTCACTGCCATAGGCATGACCCGCCAACAGCAGCAACCCTATTCCTACACTTTTCCACATCTCGATTCACCCGGTCATGTTTGCGAACTGACCATAAGAACCGTGTTTCGCTAACGGGTCAAGCAAGCAGGTAAAAGGTGCGACAGAAGTTGTGCGACATCACGCTATCGTCATCCGGTTGGTTCTACAATGACGCTTTTTAGAATCAGGAGTCTCTTATGAATCAACAGATTGTGGTGATCGCCAATGGCGCCCCCTATGGCAGCGAATCCCTGTTCAATGCCCTGCGTCTCGCTATCGCCCTGAGCGAACAGGGTGGCGCCAGCCTTAAGCTGTTCCTGATGTCAGATGCGGTGAGTGCGGCACTGGCCGGTCAGGCACCGGCCGAAGGGTACAACCTGCGCCAAATGCTGGAGATCCTGCTGGCACAGGGCGTCACCATTCGCCTGTGCAAGACCTGCACCGATGCCCGTGGCATCACCGCCCTGCCGCTGATCGAGGGCATTGAGGTCGGCACCCTGCCGATGCTGGCCCAATGGACCCTGGCGGCCGACAAGGTGCTGACCTTCTGAACCATAAGGGGCTGGCCAGCGGCGAAGTCAGCCCGGTTAGCCTATCACCGACTCCTGCCGGGCACTTCGCCGACCATGATGTCGGGCGCCAGCTTCATAAAGCGCAAAAATCGCCACACAAAGCAGCGCCATCAGCACATAGAGCAGCTGACCGCTCCACTGCTCGAGGATCCAGCCTCCCAGCAGGGCGCCGGCGGCCCCTCCCAACCCGGCCAGTGCGCTGGCACCAAAGTAGCTCCCTTTGAGATGAGCGGGGGCCATCTGATCGATCAGCACGTTGAGCAGGGGGAACAGGATGGTCTCGCCGATGCTGAGCAGCAGAACAGCGCCAAACCAGTGGCTGCGCACCATCGGGTCCCCCAGCGCGAAGAGCAGCTGGGCCGCCAGAAAGAGCGCCATGCCGATATGAAGCCGTACCCGCACCGGCCAGCGTGACAACAAGCGCAGCAGCGGAAACTGCAGCAGCACCACGGTCAGGGCATTGGTCGCCACCAGCAGAGCAACCAGCTCGGCCACCTGCGGCATACCGGCCCGGGTCAGGTACTGCACCAGCGGTGAGTGAAACTGGGAGTAGACCAGCACCATCAGGAGATTGGCCATCACCAGCAACAGGAAGGCGCGATCCGCCAGCAACACCTTGATTGCATCCCGCAAGCCGGGCCCGGCAGTCCCCGGCTTGCCTGTGCTGCCAGCCCGGCGAAAGCCCCAGCCAAAGGCCAGCGCCAGCAGCAAATAGCTCACCACCAGAAACAGGAAGGTCTCCTGCTGGGCGTTGATCCCGAGGGTCACCCCGAGCAGCGGCCCCAGCGCCGCCCCCAAGTTGAGCAGAAAATAGCGCAGGTGCAGTGCCAGCTCCCGCGCCTTGGCCGAGGCCAGACTGTCGGCCATCAGCGCCTTGCCGGGGGCATCGATGAGCCCCGACGAGAGGCCGCTGCCCATCACCCCTATCCCGAGCCAGAACACCGCATGGGAGAAACCGAGCAGACCGAAACAGATCATCGCCACCAGACAACCGGCCAGCAGTATGCTGCGCCGCCCGAAGCGATCAGAGAGCCAGCCGCCGTAGAAACTGACCAGGGTAGAGAGGGCCATCGAGCCACCCAGCAACAGGCCGATGAAGGTGGCCGAAAGGTCATACTCCCGATAGAGCAGAATGGAGAGGAAGGGCCACACCATGTAGTAGCTGGTGCGCACCATGAAGGTGCCCAGAATGACGATCCAGACCAACGGGGTAAATTGCCTGAAGGTGCTCCATGACATCGCTATGCTCCATGCCCCGCAGCTCTTACCACAAGATCCTGTCATAAACGGGGAAAGCATTCAGTTGTAACAGAGGGCCTCAATAGAAACAACCTTTGCTCACCCGCAAGGTGCAACCGGATGCAAAAAGGCCAGCCGATGGGCATCGGCTGGCCTTTTTATCGCGGGATTTCCCTCTGGCTAACGCCAGAGGCCAGGCTTAGCGCCAGGGGCTCTGCTGCCACAGCCGCCCAAGTCCTGCCTCGAGCGCCTGCGCGCCCTGCTGCCCCAGCTTCTGGGTCAGGCTTTTTGGCTTGCGATAGCTGATGCCGATCACCTTGTGGTGGCTGGCCTGCGCCAGCAGGTAGTCATCGCTGGTGCAGAGGGTATCCACCAGCCCCAGCCCCTTGGCCTGACTCGCCAGCCAGTGCTCACCGGTCGTGACCCGATCGATATCGAGTTGCGGACGGTGCTCGGCCACAAAGGCCTTGAAGCGCTCGTGGATCGCCGCCAGCTCCTCGCGAAACTTCTCGCGCCCCAGATCGTCGTTCTCGCCGAACATGGTGATGGTGCGCTTGTATTGACCGGCGGTGTGCATCTCGAATTCGATATCGTGCTTTTTCAACAACTTGTTGAAGTTCGGCATCTGGGCGATCACCCCGATGGAGCCGACGATGGCAAAGGGGGCAGCCAGGATCTTGTCCGCCACGCAGGCCATCATGTAGCCGCCACTCGCCGCCACCTTGTCGATAGCCACGGTGAGCTTGATGTCACGATCGCGCAGCCGCTGCAGCTGGGAAGCGGCCAAGCCGTAACCATGCACTACGCCACCACCGGATTCGAGCCGCAGCAGCACCTCGTCGCCGGGCTGGGCGACGCCAATCACCGCGCTCACCTCCTCGCGCAGGGAGGCCACCTCTTTGGCATCCATGCTGCCGTTGAAATCGAGCACGAACAGGCGGCTTCGCTCATCACCGGCCTTGGTGCGTTTTTTCTGCTCTTCCTTCTGCTGCTTTTCCATCACCTTGCGCTCAGCCTTGCTGGCCAACGCGCTCTTGAGGGCAAATTGCCCCTGTTCCAGCTCGCTCGAGAGATCGGTCACCACCAGCTCACCCTTGCGCGCTTTCGGCTGGCGAGTGCTGACGATCATCAGGATGATGGCGCCGATGGCCAGCAGAAAGGTCACTGTCTTGGCCAGAAACAGGCCATATTCGGTCAGAAATGTCACGATGGACTCCAGAATGGATCGGTTTTCGTCACATTCTAGGGAGTTTGGTGAATGCGCGCAAAAAATCGCAGCCAGTGCCCGGAAAAACCAACCAGAGCATCACAACCTCTCTATTTTCTTCACATTTTTCTTGCCGCTGGCTGGTCAAACAGGCGCGCGGATCAGTACACTTGGCGCCGATTGCCATGCACTTATGGCCGGAATTTGTTAACAGGAGTTGTCATGCTCGATTATCAGGCACCCCGCGATCTGCTCAAGGATAAAGTCATTCTGGTCACCGGTGCCGGCGACGGGATCGGCCGCGAAGCCGCCCTCACCTACGCCGCCCACGGTGCCACCGTGATCCTGCTCGGCCGCACCAGCGCCAAACTCGAAGCCGTGTATGACCAGATTGAAGCGGCCGGTTATCCGCTGCCCGCCATCGTGCCGGTGGATCTGAAAGGGGCCACCGCCGCCCACTACCGCGGCATGGCCGAAACCTTCGCCCAGCAGTTTGGCCGCCTCGACGGCGTGCTGTTCAACGCCGGTCTGCTCGGTACCCTCTCTCCGTTTGAACATATTCAGGAGAAGGAGTGGGACGAGGTGATGCAGGTCAACGTCAAATCGGAATTCCTGCTGACCCAGGCGCTGCTGCCGCTGCTGCGCCAGACCGCCAAGGCGCAGGGCGATGCCTCCATCGTCTACACCTCCTCCAGCGTGGGACGCAAAGGGCGCGCCTACTGGGGCACCTATGCCATCTCCAAATTTGCCATCGAGGGGATGATGGAAGTGCTGGCCGACGAGCTGGAAAACACCGGTGTGCGGGTCAATACCCTAAACCCGGGCGGTACCCGTACCAAGATGCGCGCCAGCGCCTTCCCGGCGGAAGATCCCATGAACCTCAAGACCCCGGCCGACCTGATGCCGCTCTACCTCTACCTGATGGGGTCGGACAGCCGCGGCAAAACCGGCCAGACCTTTGTGGCTCAGCCAAAATAAACAGGCGTATCAGCCCAAATAAATCAATAAAATACCCAGAGTGTTGTGCGGCAAGGGTTAAATTGAATAGGGGGCACAGGCTCCCTGTTCGAACCACTGACCATCCTATCTCCAATCAGGTTGAACTATGTTTCGTCCCAAGAGCACGTTTGAGCAATGGCGGATCTTTCAGGCGGTGGTCGACTGCGGCGGCTACGCCCAGGCGGCCGAGGCGCTGAACAAGAGCCAGTCCTCCCTCAATCATGCGGTTGCGAAGTTGCAGCAGAGTCTGGGGGTGCCCTTGCTGGAGGTGCGCGGCCGCAAGGCAGTGCTGACACCGGCGGGCGAGATCTTCCTCAAGCGGGCCCGTCAGTTGAGCCAGCAGGTGGAAGAGCTGGAGAATCTGGCCAACAACCTGGAGCGGCAGTGGGAGCCGCAGATCAACCTCTATGTCTCGGCGCTGCAGCCAAGGGATCGCCTCTATCGGGCGCTGGCCAGCTTCTATCCTCGCAGTCGGGGTTGCCGGGTCAACCTGCACGAACGCATTCACTGCCACTTCAACGCCCTGCAACCGGGGGATCTGATGCTCTCCGAGCACCTGCCCGGCGATCGCACCGGCCTGTTGCTGGACGAGGTGTGCCTGCTGCCCCTCTGCGCCGCCAGTCATCCGCTGGCACAGGAGGAGGGGGCGATCCGCAGCGATGTATTGACCAGCCACAACCAGATCAGCCTGCATCCCCCCATTCACCGTTCGGTGGACTGGAACGATGCGGATGACACCGGCTGGAAGGCGACCCACTACCACGAAGTGCTCGCCATGCTGCGCCTTGGCCTCGGCTATGCCTGGCTGCCGCGCCATCTGGTTGAGCGGGAGCTGGCGGAAGGTTCACTCATACAGCTGGATCTGGAGAGCGGCAACGAGCGCCACCTCTACACCTATCTGCTGACCCTCTCCCCCGAATCCCTCGGCCCTGCGACCGAGCTGCTGCTGCGCTGCCTGCGTAACGAGTATCAGGGCGAGTCATCGCAGCTCCCGCACGCCCAGTCCCAGCACGATAAATAACAGCCAGATCCCCCGTCAGACGTTGGGCACCCGCCAGCTGGCGGCCAGTGCCACCAGCGCCAATCCCAGCGCCACCATAAAGACCCCGTGGAAACTCCACACCTCCGCCACCACACCGGCGATAGCCCCTGCCATGATGGAGCCGGTGCGGATGCTGTTGGCAAACAGGGTAGTCGCCACCCCGGCTCGCCCCGGCATCAGATCCTGAAAGTAAGACATGCCGATCCCCGCCACGATACCGATGAAGATGGCGTTGAACAGCTGCAAGGCGATCAGGGCGTATTGGTCGGTGAGGGTCACCAGACCTGTGTAAAAGGCCGCGCCAGCCAGCACCGCCAACAACATCATGGGGCGCTTGCCAAAGCGCGCGGTGTAATAACCCGCCAGCAGCATGAAGGGGATCTCCAGCGCCGCCGCCGTGCCCATCAGGATACCAGCAAGCTTCTCATCCATCCCGAGCTCCCGGGTGATATAGAGCGGCATATTGATGAGGTACATGCTGTTACAGGTCCACATCAGGGTGGAGGCGATAAAGAGCGCCCGCACCGCCGGATCACGCCAGCTGCTGACCCGCTCTGTCTCTTCGGCCATCTTGGGCAAAGGGAGAGAGGGGAGCCAGCGCCACACCACCAGGGCGCAGAGCAGGTAGGCCAGTGCCGAGGCCAGGTACATCAGCTCGAAACCGTAGCCGATGGCCAGCGCAAAGGCGATGGGCGGGCCTATGACCCAGGCCAGCGAAAACTGGGCCCGCATCACCGAGCTGAACATATCAGCCCGCCGGTTGCGGCTGTCGGAGTACTCCCGCGCCAGCGCAAACAGCTGGGGACTGGCCGTGGCCGCCAGCGCCGCCAGCATCACCCCCAGACTCGCCAACAGCCAGTAGTTGCGGTTCCAGGCAAACAGCAAGGAGAGCGCCACCCCGGCAAAACAGCAGCGCAGGATCAGTCGCTTGCGATCCCCCTTGTTGTCGGAGCGGTGGCCCAACCACTGGCTGACCAGTATGCCCACTACCGCATTGATGGTATAGAAGAGCCCTACCAGAAAGGGGCGCACCTGCACCTCTTCGGCCAGAAACAGACTTAAGGTAGGCACCTGCAGTGCCACCGCGACGCCGGTCATAAAGGTCACGGCAAGAAACGAAAGAGAGACGGGGTCCGGGCGTTTGACCGCCGCTATCGACAAGCTCATAGGGTTACCACTGATTGGAAGGACGATACGGGCTAACGGGCGGCAGCCGTATGAAAATTCGGCGCCTATCTTATGTCACTATCAAGAGCGGGCTCAAGGATGGCATACGCAGGTGTGCGCCTTGCGAGGGAGGCCGCGACCCCGTAGAGTGAAAGCACATCCTGCCAGCACAAGGAGTTCGCATGTTTGATTTTGATCAGGAAGTAGACCGCAGTGGCACCATGAGCCTGAAATGGGACAAGTACAAGGGTCAGGATGTGCTGCCCATGTGGGTTGCCGATACCGACTTTGTCTCCCCCCCGTCCGTGATCGAGGCGTTGACCAAACGGGTCGCCCACGGCATTTTCGGCTATTCACGCCCCTCGCCACGCCTGATCGAACTCATTATCGAACGGATGGCGACCCGCTATGGCTGGGCTATCGAGCCCGAATGGCTGGTATTCCTGCCCGGCGTGGTGCCGGGGCTCAACCTTGCCTGCAAGGCGTGGAGCCAGCATGGCCGCGGTATCATCACTCCCAAGCCGGTCTACTACCCCTTCCTGCAGGCGCCGGGCTTCAATGATCGTCCCCTGCTTACCGTGCCGATGATTGAAGAAGCCGGTCGCTGGGTGCTGGATCTGGCAGAGCTGGAGCGTCAGGCTCCCGCCGCAGATCTGCTGCTGCTCTGCAACCCTCACAACCCGGGCGGCACCATCTTCACCCGTGACGAGCTGCTGGCCATCGATGCCATCGCTGCGCGCCACAATCTGGTGATCTGCTCCGATGAAATCCACTGCGATCTGCTGCTGGATAAAAACGCCCGCCACATTCCCTACGGCGCCATCAGTGCACAAGCGGCCGAGCGCTGCGCGGTGATGATGGCCCCGAGCAAGACTTTCAATATCGCCGGTCTCTGCTGCTCCTTCGCCATTATCCCCAACGCCCGTCTGCGCTTCAGGCTGCAGCAGGCGATGCGCGGCATCAGCGCCGACGTCAACCTGCTGGGCTTTGTCGCCGCCGAAGCGGCCTATGAGGGTGGCGAACAGTGGCTGACCGAGCAGCTCGACTATCTGGCGGCCAATCTGGCCCTGATCCAGCAGGCGGTTGCCCGCTGGCCCGGCGTCAAGCTGGCCAGTCATCAGGCGACGTATCTGGCCTGGATCGATGTGAGCGCCCTTGGCCTTGCCGATCCCATCGCCTTCTTCGAGCAGGCTGGCGTTGGCCTCTCCCCCGGCGCACAGTTTGGCGACGGTCAGTTCGTGCGGCTCAACTTCGGCTGCACCAGGGCACGGCTGACCGACGCGCTGGCGCGGATGGAGCGGGCAATCCTCAACCACAGCAAGCCCTGATCAGCCAGAAACGGGATGGGCAAGCCCCATCCCTTTTTCCCTGTGTCATCAGCCAGCGGTCAACTCAGTCAACGGTCAATTATGTCTCTACGGATCTTGCATCACCTTCTGCTCCCCCTCTGTGCACTCTCTGCGCTGCTCCCCTTTGGCAGCCAGGCGCTGACTATCGGAACGGGCCCGCTCAACGGGGTCTACTACCCGACCGGTGGCGCCATCTGCCGGGTGCTCAATGCCGACCATGCCCTCCATGGGGACAGCTGCACCGTGCAGAGCACCCGCGGCTCGATGGCCAACCTCAAGGCGCTCGGCAAAGGGGACGTGCAGCTGGTGCTGGTGCAGTCCGATATATTGCACCACGCCCTGCACGGCACCGGTCCCTTCAGCGGGCAGGGAGCCAACAATGAGCTGCGCAGCCTGTTTCGCCTCTATCAGGAGTCGCTGACCCTGCTGGCCGCCCCCGACAGCGGCATCACCACCCTGGCAGATATCGAAGGGAAACGGGTCTACCCGGGCAACAATGGCGCCGGTGAGCAGATCACCAGCCAGGCCCTGATGGCAGCTATGGGATGGCAACCCGGGCAGTTTGCTGCCTATCAGCTCAAGTCGGAGAGCGAACCGCTGGAAGGGCTCTGCGATGGCTCGCTGGATGCCGCTTTTGTGGTAGCCGGTCACCCCAGTCTGGCAGTCGGCGATCTGATCAGCCGCTGCAAAGTGCGCCTTATCCCCATCGAAGGGGAGCAGGTCGACACGCTGCTCAAGCAACACCCCTACTATCAGCGCAGCCGCATCGCAGCCAACCTCTATCCGGGTCAACTCACCGCCATCAACAATATCGGGATGAGTGCCGAACTGGTGGCGCTGGCCAGCCTGCCGGACCCCATCGTCCGTACCGTGCGCGATACCCTGCTGGCCCGGTTCAAACAGTTCAGCCGGCTGCACCCCGCCCTGAGCAAGGTGACCCCCGAGCAGTTGCAGGCGCAAACCGAGCTGCCCCTCCATGCGGGGATGTCGGATCAACCGCCAGCCCCTTTGCCACTGACCCCCGAGCAGTTAACTGCGGAACAGCTAACACCAGAGCCGTTAACACCAGCACCATCGACCTCGGAGGCGGCACCAACGGCAGAACAGGTGAGTGCCGCCGATGGGACGACTGCCCCCCTTGAAGCGCCCTCTGACGCGACCGCCACCAGCAGTGCCGCAGTGGCAACAGAAGCCACAGAGGTTAATTCCTTGCCCGAAGAGGCCCTCGAGGTCACCCCCGAGCTCATGGTGCCAACCACAGAGGATGAGAGCGTGGCCCCTTCTGCCGCAGCGTCAACGGTTCCATCACCATCGGCTGCCGTGTCGACTCAATGGCCACAAAGCGCCTCTGCAGCCACTGCGCCGCAAGAGCAGGCAATCCAGCCGGCCAGCAGCGCGGTTGCTGGCGAAACCCCACCGCAGGATAAAACCGACACGCCTCCCTCCCCTGCTACCAGCGCAGCCACACAGCTGCAACCCTGAGTAGTCAGCTCCCACAAATGCATCAGGGCAGCCTCGGCTGCCCTGATTGTTTACGCGCGTTCGATAGTGACGCAATTGATGGCGGCGCAGTCACCCCGATAGGCCTGCTCACCTTGCCGCTCAGCTACGGCTCCATCACCCGGGTCAGATAGGGGTTGGGTTTCTGGATCTCCTCCTCCACCCAGTGCAGCAACTGCTTGATGGCCCGCGACAACACCTGATTCTGGCGCACCACATAACCCAGACTGGTACCGGGAAAGTCGCCGAGGCTGGTGACCGGCGCGGTGAGGTTGAGGCGCGGATGCAGGGAGAAGTCCGGCACGATGGCGACACCAAAGCCCGCCTCGGCCCAATCGAGCTGGGCGTCGACGCTGCCTACCTCCATGATGCGGCAGGGGGGCAAGGCCAGCAGCGGCAGGGACGGGTCGATCAGCGCCCGGGTGCGGGTGTCGTGACCGAGCAGGATCAGGGTCGGCTCATCAAGGGGATCGCTCTCTCCCGCCACCGCCCGCGCCTGCCAGCGGGCAAGGCCGTGGCCCAGGGCGCACCAGGTCACCTGTTGCAGCTCGGTATAGAAGAGCGGCTCGCTGCGCTTTTGCGCCATGACAAAACCCAGATCCGCCTTGCCCGCCTTGACCAGCTCGGCCGCCTGATCCGAAGTGGTGTTGAACAGGGTGAGGTCGATGCCGGGGAACTCCCGCTTGAAGCGCTGGAACGGCTGGATCAGCAGCAGGCGGGAGATAATGTCGCTGGCGGCGATGGCCAGCGTCCCCTGACTCAGCTGGTTGAGGGCATTGAGATCGGACTGGCAGAGCTGCAACTCGGCGATGGTGCGCTCGGCGCTTTGCAGCAGCCGCTCCCCCGCCTGCGTCAGGCGAAACGGACTGCGCTCGATCAGCCGCACCCGGGTCGCCTGCTCCAGCCGCTTGATATGCAGGCTGACATTGGGCTGGGTCATGTGCAGCTCGGTGGCGGTCTGGCCAAAATGTTGCAATCGGGCCAGGGTGACAAAGGTTTGCAGCCAGTGAATATCCAGCATAAGAGTCCCTCAACCCGCGAGGTGCGGGGCTTGCCAGGCAAAATCGGACGGTTTGCCGCTTAATTGGCCATAATTATATGGTTCTCTTATCGGAATTATAAAGATAATTAATTTTTCTAATCCGCATCAGGCTCCTAGGATGGACGCCTAACGTCTTAGGAGAAAGAGTCATGTCGTCTATCGTAGTCGTAGGTGCTAACTGGGGTGATGAAGGCAAAGGCCGCATCGTGGATTATCTGGCAGGTCAAGCTGGCGCCAGCATTCGCTTCCAGGGCGGCAACAACGCTGGCCACACCGTGGTCAACGACCTTGGCACCTTCAAGCTGCACCAGGTTCCGAGTGGCGTATTCAACCCGGATTGCCTGGTTGTCCTCGGCCCGGGCATGGTTATCAGCCCCGAGAAACTGACCGTCGAGCTCGAGGAAGTCAAAGCCTCCGGCGTGACTCCGAAGCTGGCCATCTCTGACCGCGCAACCCTCTGCCTGCCGCTGCACGCACTGGAAGATACCCTGGAAGAGCAACGTCTGGGTGACGGCGCCTATGGCTCCACCCGTCAGGGCATCGCCCCTGCCTACGGCGATCGCGTGATGAAAAAAGCGATCCTGGTCGGCTGGCTGAAACAGCCGGACGTACTGGTCGAGCGCATCCAGTTCATGCTGGACTGGAAACTGCCGCAGATGAAGGCTATCTACCCCTCCTTCGAATTCACCCAGACTGCCCAGGAGATGGCCGACTGGCTGCTGGAAGTCTCTGCCCCCTGGATCGACGCAGTGTGCAACGTCAGCATGCCGCTCAAAGCGCTGCAGGCCGAAGGCAAGACTCTGCTGTTCGAAGCCCAGCTGGGCGCTGGCCGTGACCTGATCTACGGCGAATACCCCTGGGTGACCTCCTCCCACGTATCTGGCGCCTACGCCGGTATCGGTGGCGGTCTGCCGGGTCTGCGCCCGGAGCGCGTCATCGCTGTGGCCAAGGCATTCAGCTCCTCTGTCGGTACCGGCACTCTGCTGACCGCCATGGAGAACCAGGACGAGTTCCGCAAGATCACCAACGAGTTCGGTGCCACCACCGGCCGTCCCCGTGATGTCGGTTACTTCGACGCGGTCGCCACCAAGAACGGTGTCGAGCTGCAAGCCGCCACCGAAGTGGCCCTGACCAAGCTGGACTGCCTGACCGGTCTGCCGGATCTGAAGATCTGCGTGGCTTACGAAGGTGCCCACACCGAGAACCCGATTTGGCCGCAAACCGCTGCCCTGAAGCCGGTTTACGAGCAGATGGAAAGCTGGAGCGAAGACATCACCGGTTGCCGCACCTTCGAAGAGCTGCCGCGCGCTGCCCAGCAGTACGTGCTGCGTATCGAAGAGCTGCTCGGCGTACCGGTTCCGATGGTTTCCGTCGGCCCGGGCCGTGACGAGATGATCCTGCGCTAAGCCGCACCTCTTATCGTCAAACAAAAAACCGGCATCCCTGATGCCGGTTTTTTTATGGCTGCCGTTTACCTTCTTGCCATGAAACCACCAAAAGGCTCAATTAACTCACCAATCGACCTCACCTTGAGTCGTTCTGCAACAAAATCCTGTCCCACCCTCGCTAAAGTGAACCCGTTACCACACGAGGAGTCACCCGATGAAATTGCTCAAACAGAGTGCCCTGTTGCCACTGCTCTGCCTGACGGCCATGCCAGCCTTTGCCATGACCCTGAAGAGCACGGATATTCACGAAGGCCAGCTGATGGCCAAACAGTTCAGCTTCAACGGCTTTGGCTGCAGCGGCGACAACCACTCGCCCCAACTTAGCTGGCAGGATCTGCCGGCAGGCACCAAGAGTGTTGCCATCACCGCCTATGACCCCGATGCCCCTACCGGCAGCGGTTGGTGGCACTGGCTGGTGGTTAACCTGCCTGCCACCCAGAGCGAACTGGCCAGCAATGCCTCAGGCAAGCTCAAGCAGGGATTGGAGATCCGCACCGACTTTGGCAGCCAGGGTTATGGCGGCCCCTGCCCGCCCGCTGGTCACGGCATGCACCGCTATCAGTTCACCGCCTGGGCCCTGCCCCATGATCTCGAGGTGAAGGCTGATACCCCGCCGGCTATGGTAGGCTACATGCTCAACAGCATGGCGCTCGGCAAAGCCACCCTGACCGCCACCTTCGTCACCCCCTAGGAGCCAACCGGATGAGCACTCCCCTGCTGCAACAGAGCCACTATCTCGGGATCCGCCAGCAGCCCCTGCATCGGGTGCTCATCTACGCCCCGACCCTCATCTGGGTCACCCAGGGGAGCAAACAACTGTGGTGGCGCGAGCGACGTCTGTCGTTTGACAGGGAGCAGTGGCTGCTGATCCCGGCAGGCCACCAGCTCACCTTCGTCAATCAACCTGATCAGGGCAAGTTTCGCTCCCACGCCATCACGCTGCTGACCCCACCACCGCCGGAGTGGCTGGCGGAGTCAGCCCCTTCCCACGCCGACCTGGAGGAACCCGCCGTCAAGATCACCCCCGGGCTCGCCTTCTGCTTTGAGCTCATCAGCACCATGGCCGAACGGGGACTGAGCGAAGCAACCCAGGCCGAACTGCTGCGCGGCTTCTATGCCGAGCTACGGGCCGCCAACGCCCTCGGATTGCTCTTTCCCGCCAGCACCATGACCCTCGCAGAGCGGTTGGCACGCTACCTGGCGGTGGAACCCGGCATCGACCACACCCTGGAGGCGGTGGCCCCCCACTTCTCCATGAGCCGCGCCTCCATGGTGCGCAAGCTGGCCGCCGAAGGTCGCAGCTTTCGCCAGTTGCTGGCTCAGGTACGCATGAGCCACGCCCTCAACCTGTTGCAACAGGGCCTGACCCCGCTGGAGGTCGCCCTCGCCTGCGGTTATGACTCTCCCAGTCGCTTTGCCGCCCGCTTCAAACAGGAGTTCGGCCTGACGCCCCACCAATACCTGCACACCTGCCCTGCCAGATTGGCGAGCAACGAAAAGTAAAATATTACTTAAAGACCATTCTATGTAACCTGATGTAACCCGGTGATCCCGCTCACATTGCCGCCTCTTCAGAGTGTGATCTCGCGCCAGCGCTCCCTTTCCCCTTGCCATACAATGGCTACCGAACACCTTTTCACTAAAAATAAGCGTAAAAAATCTTCCTTTTAACCTACATAAACGGAATTTGAGCGAGAAATGTTTCGTAAAACTTTACTCTCGATAGCCCTAGGCACCGCCCTGTTCGGACTGACCGCCTGCAACGATAACCAGACAGAGAGCAGCACAGTCGCCAAACCGGAGCAGGCCATCCAGTACAAGGACGTGATCGACCGTCGGGGAACTCCGACCCAATTCCGCGACTTTGACAGCTACTCCAACCTCAAATACAACCCACTGCTCGATCTGGGGGCATGGCACGGTTTCCTGCTGCCTGCCAGCGACAAGGAGTGGGGGGGCTTTACCGGCCCCATGGTCATCTCCGAGGAGTACAGCCTCTTCTTTGCCAGCGAGCTGGACAAGCTTACCCTCAGCGATGCGAGCGGGCGCCCGTTCCCGCTCACCAGCGCCCGCAAGCAGGAGGTGTACGCCATTCCCGGTGCACTGGTGCAACGCTTCGAGTTCGAGCCCTTTACGCTGGAGCTGGAGCTGCGTTATGGCGATGCCCGTACCGCTCTTATCCGCACCCGACTCATCAACCAGACCGATGCACCGCTCACCCTCAACCTCAACTGGCAGGGCGAGTTGCTCAATCAATGGGATGCCAAGGATACGATTGCCAGCAAATATCCAGGCTGGACACGCACCATCAGCGAGAGCGACAAAGGAATCGAATTCCAGTTCGGTAAACTGCGCAGCACCTGGAACATCATGCAGAGCGGCAGCGCCCGCTATCGAATCGACCGCACCCTGCCAAGTCGCACCACCCTCGACCAGAAGACACTGGGCTACCAAAGCGACGCCAGCATTACCCTGGCCGCCAAGGGGAGCGAGGATATCTACACCCTGCAGAGCTATCTCCACTCCGCAGATGACGCCAGCCGCTATCAGCAGAGCCGTCAAGCCCTGCTGGCCAACCCGGCCAGCTATTTTGCCGACTCCATCCGCCGCTGGGAGGACTACCTTGCCAAGGGTCTCTCCAATCAGGGTATCCCCGAGTCGGAGCGCCGCATCGCCGTCAAGGCGATGGAGACCCTCAATGGCAACTGGCGCTCCCCGGCTGGCGCCATCCTCCACGACGGGGTAACCCCCTCCAATACCGCCCGCTGGTTCGACGGCGTCTGGGCCTGGGACAGCTGGAAGCACGCCTATGCCATGGCGCACTTCAACCCTGAGGTGGCCAAGAACAACGTGCGCGCCATGTATGACTATCAGGTGCAGCCGGATGACCCGGTGCGACCGCAAGATGCGGGCATGGTGATCGACGCCGTCTTCTACAACAAGCTGGCGGATCGCGGTGGCGATGGCGGCAACTGGAACGAGCGCGACACCAAGCCGCCCCTCTCCGCCTGGGCTATCTGGGAAATCTACAGCGCCACCAAGGACAAGGCCTTTATCGCCGAGATGTATCCCAAGCTGCAGGCCTACCACGACTGGTGGTACCGCGCGCGGGACAACAACCGCAACGGCATCATCGAATATGGCGCCACCAAGCATGTGGAGCACAATGACGAGTACGGCAATATCACCTTCAAGGTGCAGTACTCCAACGGTATTCCCGCTGGGCTGGATCTCTCAAGCTGTACCAGTGAGGGGGATGGCTGGTATGCCTGCGCCGGAATGCCGCTCTATCAACAGGTGTTGAACGTGGGCGGTTACAGCGATATGGATATCGGTGCCCAGCACGGCGCCGGTTGGGAGTCCGGCATGGACAACGCCGCCCGCTTCGGCTTTATCGAACCGGGCCAGCTGCAACGCTATGCCGACAAGACTTATGGCGGAGATTTGGCCAAGGCACGTCAGGACTGGAACGTCGCCTTCTTTGAAAACCATCAGGACAATGGCGATTTGATCGGTTTCTCCATCGATCAGGAGTCGGTGGAGCTCAACGCCTTCCTCGCCAAAGAGAAACGCATTCTGGCAGACATGGCCGACCTGCTTGGCAAGCCGGACGACGCGAGCCGCTACCGCGATGGCGCGACCCAGCTGGCTGGTTACATCAACAGCTGCATGTTCGATGAGGCGTCAGGCGTCTATTACGATCGTCAGATTGCTCAGGGGGATGTTGCTGACGGCAACGGCTGCGTCGGCAAATTGCTGACCGCCCGCGGCCGTGGCCCGGAAGGGTGGAGCCCGCTCTGGGCAGAAGTCGCCGACAAGGAGAAAGCGGCGCGGGTGCGCGAGGTGATGCTCAACGCCCAGGAGTTCAACACAAAGATTCCGCTGGGCACAGCCGCGCTGACCAACCCGGCCTACGACCCCAATATTTACTGGCGCGGCCGGGTATGGCTCGATCAGTTCTACTTCGGGGTGAAGGGGCTGGAGAACTACGGCTATCGCAGCGATGCCGAGGCTCTGGTCAACAAGCTGTTCAACAACGCAGAGGGCTTGGCGGGCAGCGGCCCCATCCGCGAAAACTACAATCCGGAGACCGGCGCCATGCAGGGGGCCAGCAACTTCAGCTGGAGCTCGGCCCACCTTTATATGCTCTATCGCAACTTCCTCAAGCCACAGGAATAAGCCGCGAGAGAGGATGCCCCCCTTCGGCTTGATGCATCAGGTGGCCTTGTAGAGTGTTGCCATACTGATTGAGCAAACTGAGCACTCGGGAAATATTGCTCAGGCGCTTGCTGCTCCCCCGCAAAAAATGGTGATAGCGGGGGAATAAAAAACAACCCGGCACGAATGCCGGGTTATTTTTTTATCAGAGAGACGAACTCAGCTCTGGCCTTGCAGCGCCTGCTGCAACTCCTCTTCGCTCCAGATGGTAATGCCAAGCTCCTGTGCCTTGGCCAGCTTGGAACCGGCCGCTTCCCCCGCCACCAGCACATCGGTCTTGGCAGATACCGAACCCGCCACCTTGGCCCCCAGCGCCTGCAGTGCCGCCTTGGCATCGTTGCGCGACAAGGTGGTCAGGGTGCCGGTCAGCACGAAGGTTTTGCCGGCAAAGGGTTGCTCCGCGGCCTCTTTCTTCTCGATGGCCGGCCAATGGATGCCGGCAGCCAGCAAGGCTTCCAGCACCTCCACGTTATGGGGCTGACGCAAGAAGTAGTAGACATGCTTGGCCACCACATCGCCCACGTCGGCCACTTCGAGCAGCTGATCCACCGAAGCCGCGCGCAGAGCATCCAGGGTGAGGAAGTGGTTGGCAAGATTGAGCGCTGTCGCCTCCCCCACTTCACGGATCCCCAGGGCAAACAGGAAGCGCGGCAGGGTGGTGCTGCGCGCCGCATCGATGGCGGCTACCAGATTGAGGGCCGATTTTTGCCCCATCCGCTCAAGCCCGGCCAGCTGGATGGCATTGAGGCTGAACAGATCGGCGGGGGTCTTCACCAGTCCCTTGTCCACCAGCTGCTCGACAATCTTGTCGCCAAGGCCGTCCACATCCATGGAGCGACGGGCAGCAAAGTGCTTGATCGCCTCCTTGCGCTGCGCCTCGCAGAACAGGCCACCGGAGCAGCGTGCAACCGCCTCTCCTTCCAGCCGCTCCACTGCCGAGCCACACACCGGGCACTCGGTCGGGAAGAGAATTTCGCGCGCATCAACAGGGCGCTGTGCCTCTACCACGGCAACGATCTGAGGGATCACGTCCCCTGCCCGGCGCACGATCACGGTATCACCGACCATGACGCCAAGGCGCTCTATCTCGTCGGCGTTGTGCAAGGTGGCGTTGGAGACAGTCACACCGCCGACAAACACCGGTTTGAGCTTGGCCACCGGCGTCACGGCGCCGGTACGGCCAACCTGAAACTCGACGTTCTCAAGCAGAGTCATCTCTTCCTGCGCCGGGAACTTGTGGGCGGTCGCCCAGCGCGGCGCGCGTGCCACAAAGCCGAGCTCCTCTTGCAGAGCGATAGCATCCACCTTGTAGACCACGCCGTCGATCTCATAGGGCAGCTCGCCACGGCGGGCCAGAATGTCGTCGTGGAACGCCAGACAACCGGCAGCCCCCTCTTTGAGTTTCACCTCGGGACTAAGCGGCAGCCCCCACTCTTTGAGCTGATTGAGGCGACCAAAGTGAGAGCCACCGAGTTGCTCGCCGCCGACACCGACGCCGTAGGCGTAAAAGCTCAGGGGACGGCTGGCAGTGATACGTGAATCGAGCTGACGCAGGCTGCCGGCGGCGGCGTTACGCGGGTTGACGAACACCTTCTCGCCTGCGGCCAGTGCCTTGGCGTTCATCGCCTCGAAACCGGCTTTGGGCATAAAGACTTCGCCACGCACTTCCAACCGCTCGGGCCAACCAGAGCCCCGCAATGCGAGCGGAATGGCCTTGATGGTACGCACGTTCTCGGTGATCTCCTCACCGGTAGCGCCATCGCCCCGGGTCGCGGCCTGCACCAGCTGACCATTTACATAGAGCAGGCTCACCGCCAAGCCATCAAGCTTGGGCTCGCAGCAAAACTCGAAACGCACTTCACGCTTGAGGCGATCGCTCATCCGTTGTTCAAACGCCAGCAGCTCTTCGCTGCTAAAGACGTTGTCCAGACTCAGCATGGGGATCTCGTGACGCACCTGCCTGAAGGCAGTCAGCGGCTGGCCACCGACCCGCACGCTCGGGGAAGCCGGGGTTTTCAGCTCGGGGTGGTCGGCCTCCAGCGCGATCAGTTCGCGCATCAGACGGTCATATTCAGCATCCGGTACGGTCGGGTTATCCAGCACATAGTACTGATGACCATATTCGGTAAGCAGCTCACACAGTTGACGGTGGCGGGAGAGAATATCGCTCATGAAAAAGTCTCGAAGTGTGATTGAAAATCCGGCCCGGGGTAGAAACAAAAATGCGGTACCTGGGTACCGCACTTTTATCTATTCGACCCGCATGGCGTATTAGTCGCGGCTGGCCTCGTAGGCAGCCAGTTCATGCCGGTAACGGGCAATAGTCTCGTCACTCAGCGGGCTGCGCTCCATATCGGTCAGCATGGCATCGAGATCGCTGGCCAGTTGATCGGCGGCCTGCAGCATGTCCTCGAAGGCAAACGCGGCGTTGCTGCGCAGCGGCAGCTGCATGAACAGGGAGACACCCGGCGTGGTGAACTGCTCCATCCGGTACGGGTTAAAGGTGCCCGGCTTGACCATGTTGATCATGGAGAAGAGCACTTCCCCCTTGCCATTGGCATCTTCGTGACGGTGGAAGATATCCATCTCGCCAAATTTGAAGCCAAGCGCCATCAGGGAGGAGAGCAGAGTCGCCCCTTGCAGCTCATGCCCCGGGCGGCCCATCAGGTTGATGACATAGACATCCTGCCAGATTTTTTCTACCGGCTGGGGAGCTGAGCGAGGTTCTGCAACGGGAGCCTCGTAGACGGGCTCTTCGTAAAGAGGTTCAGGTTCCACATGGCGTGGCTGGGCCTTCACTTCAGGTTCAGTGGCTCGCACAGGCTCATTTCGCACACCAAAGGTGGGCGCTGTGGCATAAGCAGGCTCGATCAGCGGCTCGTCATCCTGAACAGGCATGACTGGCTCGCGCTGGGGACGTGAACGGTAGACCGGGGTACGGCGATTGACCTGGGCCGGTTTGCGTACCGGAGCGGCAGGCTCTTGCGCAATGACGTCAGGCAGCGGCTCATCAAAGCCCGGTTCCTCTTCTTCATAGGCAGGAGGCGGCGGAACCGGACGGGCAGCAGGCTTGCGCACGACGGGCGGTGGCAGTTCATCCTCATCATCTTCATCGTCAAAGGCGGGCACGGCGGCACGGCGACCAAACTCCGGCTGAAGGCTCTCTTCACTGCGCAGCTTGGGCTCGGCACGGCGGCCACTGCTGACTACACGCACCTGACCGATGCCATCGCTGTCGAAGGCGTCATCATCGCGGTTTCGCGATTTGGATTCCATCCGGCCAAGGGGTTTCTCTTTGATCGGTGCCTGACGATTCTTTCTGTTGCTCCACAACCCGTGAATGAGCAATGCCGCGATGGCAATACCGCCCAGGGCAACCAAGATGTAACGCAATTCCTGCATTAGCTGCTTCTCTTTCTAGTTTTGCTCAGCCAAAGCGACGGCTTCACCGATATCGACCGACACAATGCGCGAAACCCCGGGCTCTTGCATCGTGACGCCAACCAGCTGCTCAGCCATCTCCATGGAGACCTTATTATGACTGATGTAAACGAACTGTACTGTGCTCGACATCTCTTTGACAAGAGAACAGAAGCGACCGACGTTCACTTCATCGAGCGGTGCATCCACCTCATCCAGCAGACAAAAAGGTGCTGGGTTGAGTCTGAAGATGGCAAAAACCAGCGCAAGCGCGGTTAACGCCTTCTCCCCCCCGGAAAGCAGGGCAATGGTAGCATTCTTCTTACCCGGAGGTCTCGCCATGATGCTCACTCCGGCCTCCAAAAGATCATCGGAGGTGAGCTCAAGCCAGGCACTGCCCCCACCGAACACTTTCGGAAAGAGGGATTTTAAATCTTCGTTGACCTTATCGAAAGTGTCCCGGAACCGTATTTGTGTCTCTTTATCAATTCTTTTAATGGCTTGGCTCAAGGTTTCCAGCGCTTGCTCAAGATCCTGACACTGATTTTCAAGATAGGTTGCTCGCGTTTTCGCCTCTTCGTACTCCTCCAGCGCCGCCAGGTTGATGGCGCCGAGTGCCTCCACTTGCGCCTCCAGGGTCTGGATCTCCTGCCGCAGCTTGCTGCGATCTGCAGCGATCAGCACCGCCTGATCGAGATCTACCAGTCGAACCCCCAGCTCTTCGAACTGCTCGTGCAGCCCCTGTCGACGGGTGAGGCTGCGTTCACGCTCAAGGCGCAGGGTTGCCAGCTTCTCTTGCAAGGTAACAAGCTGCTTGTGATCGGCTCTTCTGGCCTGTTCCAGCTCGGTCAGCTGGCGCTCCAGCTCCGCAAGCCGTTGATGGCAGGCGAGCTGCTGCGCCTCCAGATTGCGCTGCTCGGCCAGCAGGGGCGCCAGATCCGGCACTGCCTCGCTATCCGGCCCTTTCAGCCCGGCCAGCTCCAGCCCGAGCCTCGCCAGCTCCTCTTCACCCAGGGTAATGAGTTGGCGCAGATTGCCCAACTCCAGTTGCAAACGCTGGCAGGCCGCTTGTTGCTGCTCGCGGCGCACTCGCGCCTCATCGACCGCCCGCTCGCAGCGGGTCAGCTGCTCCTGCGCGACCTGCAACCCTTGTGTCAGCGGCTCCCCCTGCTCCTGCAACTCGGCAAGGCGCGCCTCATCGAGTTCCAGTTGTTCACGGGCGCTGGCCAGTCGCTCTGCCTCTTCGGCCTGCTCCTGATCAAGCCGGATCAGCTCTTCGCCGAGCTGACCGAGCCGCTGCAACCGCTCCTGCCGCTGACCCTGTTGCAGGCTCCAGGCTTCGCGCAGTTGTTGCCATTTCTGCTCTTGCTCGCGCAAGGTTCGCTGCGACAACTCATGCGCACTGGCAAGCTGGGCACGCCGGGCATCGGCAGCCACAAGTTGCTCGCTCAGCTGTGCCTGCCCCACGGCAACCTTCTCCAGCTCGGTGTGCAACCGCTCACGCTCACCGAGCAGCGCCATGGTGCCGAGCGCCGCGCCCAGCCCCAGATCGGCCCAGTTTGGCCCCAGCCAGTCGCCAGCAGGAGTCAGTACCGACTCACCGGCCGCAAGGCTTGGCTGGCGGGCCAATGCGGCCTCCCGGCTCTCCACCAGCCAGATGGCATTGAGGAAGGCGGGAATGTGCTTGCCGCCCAGTTGCGCCGCCAGCGTACCGGCAACCGCCGGTTGTGCCGGGCCAATCCAGAGTCCCTCTTGCGCCAGATTGCACTCGTCCGCTGGCGTTGCGGTGAGCCAGCGACCCAGCACCTTATCGAGCGCCTGTGCCCACTCGGGGGCAACTTGCAACCGGTCGGCCAGAGTCACCCCCTCCATCTGTTCGCCGAGGATCTGAGCCAGCGTCGCCAGCCGCGCCTCCAACTCCCGCTGCAGGCTCAACTGCTGGCCATGCTGCTGCTTGAGTTGTTCATGGGTGTGGACAGCCTGCGCCAGCTGCTCGGTCAGCTCGTCATTGGCCGCCCGCGTCAGCTCCAGCTCACCACTCAGGGCATCGAGGGCCGGTTGCAGATCGTCGGCCTCTGCGCCGAGGGGGCCAGCGCGTTCATCTTCCAGCTTGAGGCGCGCCAGCCGGGTCTTGGCTTGCAGCTCCTGCAAACCACCCAACCGGGTACGGGTCTGATTGAGTTGCCCCTGCACCCCGGCCAACTGTTGCTGCCACTGCTGCTGGCGCAAGCGGGCTTGTTCCAGTTGCTCGCTGGCGTGCTGGCGAGCCTCCTGCTGCTCGGTAAGCAACTGCTCACACTGCTCCAGCCGGGCGCTCTCCTGCTCAGCGCGCAATACCCCTTCGGTCAGTTGATCCTGCTGGCTGGCCAGCTGCGCCTTGCGGGTGGCAATCCGCTCGCCCAGCGCCTCTGCACGGGCCTGCCAGTCGCGCCCCAGTTCACTCTGGTGCAGTTGCTGCTGTTCGAGACGGGCGATGGCCTGCCCGCCGAGAAAAATCTGTTGCTGACGGCTCGCCTGCTCGGCTTGCGCCTCTTGTCTGGCGACCGACAGGGTGACGTGGCGCCCCTCATCGGCGGTACGCTTGGCATCGAGCGCCGCCAGCGCCTGCTCGGCATGTGCCAGTTCGGTTTTGGCCTCGCCAAGGCGCGTCTCCAGCGCCCACAACTCGGAGCCAATCAGCTCGGCGCGAGCGGCGCGCGAACGACTCTTGAGCTGTTTGTAGCGTTCGGCGGTTTCGGCCTGGGCTTTGAGGTGCTCAAGGCGCGAACCCAGCTCGCCGCGAATATCGCCGAGGCGCTCTAGGTTCTCCTGAGTGTGGCGAATGCGCTGCTCGGTCTCGCGGCGCCGCTCCTTGTAACGGGAGACCCCGGCGGCCTCTTCCATAAAGAGCTTGAGATCGGCCGGGCGCGACTCCACCAGTCGGCTGACAGTGCCCTGCTCGATAATGGCGTAGCTGCGGGGGCCAAGACCGGTGCCGAGGAAGAGGTCGGTCACATCCTTGCGGCGGCACTTCTGGCCGTTGATCTGATAGTGGTTGGAGCCGTCGCGCAGCACTTCGCGGCGCACCGAGATCTCGGTAAAGCGGCCGAACTCGCCGGGCACCCGGTTGTGGGGATTGTCGAACACCAGCTCGACCGAGGCGCGCCCGTGCGCACTGCGATTGATAGAGCCGTTGAAGATGACATCGGTCATGTTCTCGCCGCGCAGATGACGGGCGGAGCTCTCCCCCAACACCCAGCGCACCGCGTCGATGACGTTGGATTTGCCACAGCCATTGGGGCCCACCACGGCGGTCATGTCTGCCGACAGTTCGATGCGGGTCGGCTCGACGAACGACTTGAAGCCGGCGAGTTTGATCAGTTTCAGACGCATGGCGACCTGTATCAGTGGCTAAATAAAGAGGATGCGGGCAGGTGACTTTACCAAATCCAGACCCGGCTTTGTTTGTAATATGCAGGCATCATCCCCATTCAATGCCCGATTTTTGGTCGCCACGGCACGAAATAAGGAATAGTCGGCGACTTTACCAAATCAAAGGCTTGTTTGTAATATGCTGGCAGTTCTCCCATGCATAGATGGAGCTCACATGAGCCAATCACCCCATATGGTCAAAGATTCAATCAGCGGTGCAGATTACTTTCTGCGCGGTTTTTCCCTTATTCGCCAACCGGGCATCCGCACTTTTGTGCTGATCCCCCTGCTGGTCAACTTCGTGCTGTTTGCCGGGGCCTTCTATGCCCTGCTACTGCAACTGGACGACCTGTTCGCCTGGCTCCATCAGCAGATCCCCGCCTGGCTCGACTGGCTGGACTATCTGCTGTGGCCCATCGCCCTCATCACCATCCTGGTGGTCTTCTCCTTTATCTTCAGCTCGGTTGCCAACTGGGTAGCCGCCCCCTTCAACGGCCTGCTGGCGGAGAAGGTGGAGCAGATCCTCACCGGCCAGCCCGCCAATGACAGCGGCATGCTGGATATCGTCAAAGATGTGCCACGCACCTTCGGCCGCGAATGGACCAAGCTGAAGTATTACCTGCCCAAGGCCATCGGCTGCCTGATCCTGTTTCTGATCCCTGTGGTTGGCCAGACCCTGGCGCCGGTGCTCTGGTTCCTGTTCAGCGCCTGGATGATGGCGATCCAGTATGTGGATTATCCGTTCGACAACCACAAGATCGGCTTCATCACCATGCGCGATGCCTTGAAGCAGCGCCGCGGCAAGTGCCTGAGCTTTGGCGCTTTGGTGACCCTCTTCTCCGCCATTCCGGTGGTGAACCTCTTTGTGATGCCAGTCGCCATCTGTGGCGCCACCGCCATGTGGGTCGATCACTACCGCAAGGAGCAGTTGGGGCGCTAACCCTTGAACATTGATTAGAAAAAGGCACCCGAAACGGTGCTTTTTTTGCATTTAGCATGAATTAAATTAATGCATGCATTCGATAGCTTGTCCCATATGACACGAGTTGGTAGGATTCTGGCCTTTCTCGTTCCCTGGGATATCTCATGTTACATGCACTCTTCTTGGTGGGCCTGGTGGCCGAAGGGATGACCGGCGCGCTGGCCGCGGGTCGGCGACGGATGGATCTGTTTGGTGTGGTGATCATCGCCTCGGCGACGGCCATCGGTGGTGGCACCATCCGCGATGTGCTGCTCGGCCACTATCCGCTGCTCTGGATTGAACATCCGGAATATGTGCTGCTGGTTGCCGCAGCCGCGATGGCGGGTGTGGTCTCCGCCCCCCTGATGCGCTATCTCGGCAAGCTGTTCATGGCCCTCGATGCCCTGGGGCTGGTGGTCTTCTCCATCTTCGGTGCGGCCCGAGCGCTGGATATGGGCCACGGCGCCGGTATTGCCTGCATCATGGCGGTGGTGACCGGGGTCTTTGGCGGGGTGCTGCGGGATCTGCTCTGCCAACGCATTCCGCTGGTGTTTCGTCGCGAGCTCTATGCAGCCATTTCGCTGATCACCGCAGCGCTTTACTGTCTGGCGCTGGATCAGGGCTTGCCGACCAACTGGGCGGCGTTCGGTTCTATCGGAATTGGCTTTGTACTTCGGCTGCTGGCGGTTCGCTTCAAGTGGGGACTGCCCACCTTCAACTATCAATACGCCACCCACTGAGTACGCCAGCTTCTGGCGAGGGGGGTTGGATTGCGAGCAACAAAAAAGCGCCCGAGTGGCGCTTTTTTCATGGACGTTCTGCGACTCAGTTAATCCCTTCCGAGCTGAAGAAGGTCGCCTTGTCGGCGATAAAGCGGATCTTGATGTTCTTCCCTTCCCCGCCCCAAAGGCAGCTGGTGGTGCCCAAGGCATCATCACAACGCTCCGCCTTGCCCAGAATGGTGCTGGCCTCGGCGTAACTCATCCCCATCTTCAACTGGTCATAATTTTCACGGTTGAGCTTGCTGCAACCGGTCAACGACAGGGCGATCAGGCCGCCAATCACTATCTTTTTCATCGCTATCTCCTCACTGGTGGGAAGAGCTTGGCAGCTTGCCAACCCCTTTACCAGCTGCGAACCGGGCCGGTATCGAGGTGAACGAAGTTGTCACGGGGATAGTAGCCGACCCCACCCACCTTGAGATTGAGGGCCGCCTTGCGCAGATGGGCCAGCTGAACGCCGGGGATCCGCACATCCACCGCCTGCCCCAGGGTGTGGTAACTGTGCTTGGCCACGCCGCGGCTCTTGTGACGCTTCTGGCGATTGGTGGCCGGTGCCCGATAACCGGAGATCAGCTGGATTTCGCTGCGCCGACCCAGCTTGTGCTGCAACAGGAACAGCTGATCAAACAGCTTCTTGTCGATGTTGAACACTTCGTTGCGCCGGTAATCGCGGAAAATGTGATTGAGCTCGGCCAACCCGTCGCTCAGATAGTGGCCATTTTCCCAATAGCTGGCGCGCACCCGCTCGCCGGTATTGAGATTGAAGAAACTGAGTTCACGCCCGGTGGTACTGCGGCTGGCCAGTGCAGGGAAGGAGATCAGCGAGCTGCCCAGCAGGCAACCGGCTCCCAGCAACAGGCGACGTCGACTTATCTCTTGTTCCAGCATAAGGGGTTCGTCCATCGCAGATTCAAGCGAAAAATAGTTGAATAAGATCACTGATTGAATGTGATACAGGCGCTTGAAACTACCCTCCGGCAGTGGGAGCTGTCAAACCTCAATCGCCCATAGAAAAGCCCGGCACAGGCCGGGCTTTTCACTCTGTGGCAGGGATCACAGCAGGCGGCTCTGGAAGCTGACCCGATCAAATCCGTAGATGTCGTTGCGCAGTTGCTGGCGACCATTTTCGTCGATCCAGCTGCTCCAATAGACGGTAAAGACCGGGATCGGCGTGGTGAGCGGCAACCATTTGGTCTGGCTCTCCTTGAGGATATTGGCCACCTTGTCCGGCTGATAGCGGGAATCTGCCAGCAACAGCTCGGCCAGATCGTCCGCATGTTCCACCCGGATGCAGCCCGAACTGAAGGCGCGTGCCCCCTGCTCGAACAGCGCCTTGCGCGGGGTGGAGTGCAGATAGATAGCGTCATTGTTGGGCAGGTAGAACTTGTAGCGTCCCAGGGCATTGTGATCACCCGGCTTTTGCCGCAGGCGATAGGGGAAACCGGCGGCCAGCGCCTGATGCCACCCCTCTTCGGTGAACTGCACCGGGTTGCCCTCGCTGTCGATCACCTCGAACTGCTCGCGACTCAGATAGGCGGGATCGCGCCCCAACTTGGGCAGGATGTCCTTGCTCAGGATGGAGCGCGGCACATGCCAGGAGGGGTTGAGCACGATGGAGCGAATTTCGCTGGCCAGAATGGGGGTGGCCCGCTGCTCCTTGCCGACAATAACCCGGCTGGTGAATACCTCGTTGCCGGACTCCACCACGCTGAGCCGATAGTCGGGAATATTGACCAGCACATAGCGTGGCTTGCTCAGCTGATCCACAAGATCACGACGCCACAGGTTGCGCAACAGCAAGCTGGCACGCACTTGCGGGCCGGTATTGAGCCAGGAGCGGGTCTGACGGCCGATGATACCGTCCGCGGTGAGCCCATGACGACGCTGGAACTGTTTGATGGCCTGCTCGGTATCACCATCGTAAATCTGATCACCATGGCTCGGAGCACTGTCGCCCAGCTCGTTGAGCATGGCGCGGATCTGACCGAGCTCGGCGGAGCTCTCTCCGGCACGCAGGGTCGGCATATCGAGGGTCGGCCACTTGCTGGCCATCGGCATCGCCAGCAGTTTGTGCACTTTTGCCCGCACCGCCTCGTACTCCGCCACCTGGGGGCGCAGGGATTTCACCTGGGTGAGCAGATCATCATCGCTGGGTTTGGTCACCACAGGGCGCTTCAAATCAAGCTTGAGGGTCTTCATCTGCTCGCGAGAGACCAGATCCATCCCTCGCCAGGCGTGCTGAAAACGGGCTAGCTTGGTAAAGACCTCGTCATAGATAGCACTGCGCTGCGCTGCCGGCGTAGCCTGCAGGCGCTTCCAAAGCGTGAAAAAATCGGGGTGCAGCTGGGCCAGCACAGCTTCTTGCAACTGCTGTTCCAGCTCGACACGGGCCTGTTCGGCCTGACTGCCCTGATACCAGTCATGACGGGTTTCAGTCACCGCCACAACGACTTGAGCCTCTGCCGCGTGCACTAATCCGGCAGGCAAACAGCCAAACCAGAGCAGATTGGCAAGGGCCACCCAATACTTCATCCCCATGGATACCTCAAAACGATTGATGCACGTAGTCAAACACGACCATCAGGCCGCTCATGATGCGTGAATGGCTAACAGTTTGCTAGTTTCCTGGCGCATAGCGTCGCAAGATAATGTCATATTCGTCGCTGCGCTGGAATTCTGCCAAAACCTGGTTGAAACGCTGCAAGAATTGCGGAGAGATGGTGCGCTTGCTCATCATGAAAAAGCCCGGAGATTCATACACGACCATAGGATGATATGAGAACTGACTGCTCATTCCCTCCTTGCTCAACCCACTGGGCGTCGCCAGCATGTCACCGAGGAAGCCGTCGATGCGCCCACGGGCCAGCTTCTCGTAATTCTGTTTGTCGCTCACCGCACTCACCTGGCCGGCATAGCGGCCGAGCAGAGCCATCACTTCATCACCATAAAAATACTCTTTGGTCACGCCGAGGGCGTAGCCTTTAGCGAGCCAGCTAGCCAGATCCTGCTCGGGGTAATGGCTGCCCTTGCGAACCCACAACAGTGTGCGACCCGGATTGTAGGCATCTGAAAACCACGCATAACGGGTGCGCTCATCGTTGATGTTTGCCTCCATCGCCATATCGACCTCGCCTAACTTAACCTCCTGAAGTATGCGCTTCCATGGCAACTCCCTAAACTCGATCTCGCAGCCCATTCTGGTCAAAACCGCAGTGAGCACCTCGGCGGCATAGCCACGCACCTGAGCAGGGTAGCTTTTATCGTGATAGTGATAGGGTGGCCAGTTATCAAAACCGGCCTTGATAGGTGCAGGACAGAGAGTGGAGGCTGAGAGAGATGAAATCCAGCCAAAGAACAAGCACGCCTGGAACATCCACTTCATGGGTCATCCTTGACGAAAAGATGAATCATCATAATTCCTCCCCTGAAAAATGGCGATAGAGGCCGCATCACGGGCAGCATCTGTAAGAATATGACGCAGCAAATTACAGAAAACCTCTTTTTACCAGATAAAATCCTCCCATTACCATGGAGCCCTTGATTACCGTCAATGTTGTCATTAACAAAGAAAGTGCAATGGTGAACGCCTTGATGAGGGGTTGATTTGTGACCAAATATTTTTTTGTGATCCACTATGCTTTTTTTGCAATTGGATTAGCATATGCGCGACATCGGCCTACCAATTTATGTCAGGCATAGAGAGTGATATGACGTACAAAAAGTTTGGTTTTCTGACCGCCATCCTGGCACTGAGCGGTTTCTATCTTTATACCCTCTATCTGGCTGCTCACCCTAACGTGAGCCTGGCCTATCGCCTCTATTATCTGGAGGGTAAAACCCGTTTCTGGGAACACAACTCCAGCATGACCTATCAGCCCGGCAACGAGCTGAACCTGACCAAGCCGAGCCGTTTTCTCTCCAGCGAAGGCTGGGCCAAAAAACCGAGTGACGAAGGCACCCAGCTAAGTGGCAAAGGGGGACTCTATTTTGTGCTACCCAAACAAGCAGCAAAACCGGAACAGTTGACAGTCCATGCCCGCGTCAATAGCCCTGAAGCTGGTGCGCTACTGAAAGTGGCTCTTGGTCACGACTTCACTACTACCGTGAAACTGGCCAAAGCGGGTATCAATGAAATCCGGCTCAACCTGCCAGGAGATTCGCTCACGGCCGATCCCAAGCACCCCAATTTTCTGGCACTCTCGGCACCCACTCCCATCAATGTTCAGTCGGTGCGTTTGACTGTTGCCCAGTGATATGGGTCCCCGATAGCGTTTTATAAAAATAACCAGCCTATAAGGACGTTCTTATGTCGCATCCAGATTTTCGACTCTCTCTGGTTGTTCCCGTTTATAACGAGGAGGAGAGCATCGATGCCTTCATCAGCGCGATAGACAATGAACTGGCCCCGCTCAAAGACCAGCTTGAAATTGTATTCGTCAACGACGGTAGTCGTGACCGTACACGTGAGGTAGTCGAACAGGCAATCGCCCGTGACCCCCGCGTGACCCTGGTCAACCTGGCACGCAACTTCGGTAAAGAGGCAGCCCTGACCGCCGGTCTGCATCAGGCCAAAGGGGATGCCATCGTGCCAATGGACGTGGATCTGCAAGATCCCCCCGCCCTGATCCTGGAGTTCGTGAAACTGTGGCAGACCGGTGACTATGACACCGTCTATGGCATCCGCGTCGATCGTAGCGCCGATACCCCGATGAAGCGTCTGACTGCCGGTGGCTTTTACCGCTTCTTCAACGCCCTTTCCACCAGTACCAAGCTGCCGGAGAACGCCGGTGACTTCCGCCTGATAGACCGCCGCGTAGTAGAGGCGATCAAGCTGCTGCCGGAGCGCAACCGCTTCATGAAGGGGTTGTTTGCCTGGGCCGGTTTCCGTGCCGTTGGCGTCCCCTACGAGCGCCCTGCCCGTCACGCCGGTGAAACCAAGTTCAACTACTGGAAACTGTGGAACTTCGCCCTCGACGGCCTGCTCAGCTTCTCCAGCTGGCCGCTGCGGGTCTGGAGCTATGTGGGTGTCAGCGTCTCGCTGGTAGCCTTCCTCTATATCCTGAAAATCATCACCCAAGTAATCTTCTTCGGCATCGACGTGCCCGGTTACGCCTCCCTGATGTCCGTGGTGCTGTTCCTCGGCGGTATCCAGCTGTTGTCACTCGGCATCATCGGCGAGTACATCGGCCGCATGTTCGTGGAAGTGAAACAGCGCCCGGTCTACCTCATTGAAGGGGTCTATGGCCAGTATGCCAAGCAGGATGCGGCCAAACCGCAGAGCACAGAAAGCAATCCGCAAGAGCAGCAGGAGCAGGCGCCTCAATGATCTCCCGCGAGGAATTCTGGCGGCTGGTACGTTTCGGCTTTGTCGGCGGGGGGGCTACCCTCGTCGACCTTGGCACCTCCATCGCACTGTTTCATACCTGGCCCACCATCTCGGAGCACCTGGTTACCACGTTGGCTTTTGCCATCGCGTTCTGGTTCTCCTTCTTTGGTCACCGCTACATCACCTTCCAGAAGCAGGGAGCCGCCAGCAAGTTTCTGCTGGTCGCCCTCTTCTCGCTTGCGGTGCGTAACCTGATCCTGAGCGGCCTGCTGTTTGCGGGGCTCTCCGGTCTGCTGCCGGTGGTCATCGCCACCCTGACCGTTACCGTCCTCACTTACGTTCTCTCTCGCGTCTGGGTTTTTGCCTGATGAATGATATGACCAATACCGCCCCGTTAACCGGGGCTGCACTCCCGTATCGCCCGTCACTGCGCATCAGCGGTCGTGACTGGCTGATGATCATCGCCGCCTTCATGCTGAGCCGGGTGGCGCTGTATGGCATGGGCTACTTCGGTGTCCAGCTCTATGGCTCCCCCGACATAGGCCCGCTGCAGGCCTATTGTCAATTCGACTGCGTCTGGTTCCAGCGCATCATCGAGAACGGCTACGACCTCTACCCGCGCTGGCTGAGCAAGGGCAATGCGGCCAACTGGGCCTTTATGCCGCTCTACCCGATGGTCTCCGGTGCCATCTCCAACCTGTTCAATGTCGAGAGCCTGATCGGCCTCATCATTGTGGCCAACGCCTCCTTCTTCGCCAGCCTGCCGCTGATGCTGCTGGTGCTGCGTCAGCTTAAACTGGGTGACGATACCGCTCGCTTCGGTGTCTGGCTGCTCGCCTTCTCACCCTTCTCGGCCTACTTCGTCTCCGGTTATACCGAGTCGACCTTTATGGCGCTGATGCTGGGGATGTTCCTGTTCGCCTATCGAGAGCAGTGGCTGATGGTGGCCGTGCTGGGGGTCTGTATCTCCGCCACCCGCAACCTGGGGGTGATGATGGTCTTCCCGGTGCTGATCCTGGCGCTGCAGGCCTACGGCTGGCGGGAATTTTTCCGCTTCACCGAGCGCGCTTTCAAGGTGGTCTTCACCCTCTGGATGATCCCCTTTGGCCTGTTTGCCTACATGGTCTACCTCTATCACCTGACCGGCGATGCCTTCGCCTTCAAGCACATTCAGGTGGCATGGGGTCGCTACATGGACAGCCCGCTGGACTGGTGGCTGAGCGGTTTCGAGCTGGGCGGCCGCAAGGCTTATCTCTCCATCATGGTGATTTTCGGCTGGTGTCTGAACGGCTACCTGTTCAGCCAGAAACGCTGGGCCGAAGCGACCCTGATGTTCATCTGCTGCACCATTCCGCTGATGACCGGCCTCAACGCCATGCCACGCTACATGTTCGGGCTCTATCCGACCCTGCTGGCCATCATTCTGCTGACCCATCGCTGGCCCGCTATCCGCCCTGCAGTGCTCTGCATCAGCGGCATGGTGGCCTCCTTCATCGCGGTGGCCTTCGTCAACTTCAAGTTCTTCACCGTCTGATGTGACGAAAATGCCTGACACACCAAATGCCGGTCACCTGACCGGCATTTTTTTATGGCCGCTATTTTTATCAACAGAGCCTCCCATCTCCTCTCCGTCACACTTTCCTCGGCTTGAAAACGTAACCATTTGAACTGATGTCACAAATTGGCATTTTGCCGATCCAAGGCGCGCTTTGCTGCTCCTAGAATGGGCCCTTGTCCGAACTGCCCTGCTCAAGGAATGGCTTATGCGTCGTGCTCAAAACTTATCCCCCCTCTTGCTCGCCCTGATGGCCGCCCCTCTGTTCACCCCACAGGCGATGGCCGCTTCCGAGGTTCACCTCTATGTGGATGGTCAGCCGGTGGCGACCCCGATTTCGCTGGACAAGGGCACGGTGGAGCTGACCCATCCCCTTGCCAAGGGGAGCCACCAGATCCGCATCAGTGACGCAGGCAACAGTTGCGGCACCAGCTTTGGCCCGAGCGAGAGCAAGCCGCTTCCCTTCGGCACCGCACAGCCCATGGACAAATGCAGCAAGGATCAGAGCTTTACCTTGCGGGTGATGCTGGCCGGGGAATATCAGTTCACCTTCAACCCGGATACCCCCAGCCTCAAGGTGCTGCGGGCGACCAAGAAGAGCGAGTTCAAGCGCCAACCACCACAAGAGCCCTGCATCAGCTGGGATGGCGGCCCGGTCACGGTGTCGCTGAAAGGGGTCTGGCCCGACGACACCCGACTGAGGGATGCCTACTCGAAACAGGAGGCGGTGGTCAAACAGGGCAAGCTGACCCTGACCCCGAGTAAAGAGAGCGGCGGCCTGCTGCTGCTCGAGCCGGTCAAGGCAGCCAAGCCAGCACCGTTCAGCTGGGATCAGGCGAGCGTCTATTTTCTGCTGACCGATCGCTTCCACAATGGTGACCCCGCCAACGACCACAGCTTCGGCCGCCAGAAGGATGGACAGGATGAGGTGGCCACCTGGCATGGCGGTGACTTCAAGGGACTGACCGAGAAGCTCGACTACATCAAGAGCCTCGGCATGAACGCCATCTGGATCACCCCCATGGTGGAGCAGGTGCACGGCTTTATTGGCGGTGGCGAGCAGGGCAACTTCCCCTTCTACGCCTACCACGGCTACTGGGCGCTCGACTTCACCAAGATTGACCCCAACTACGGCGATGAAGAGAGTCTGAAAACCCTGGTGGATGAGGCCCACAAGCGCGGCATGCGGATCATCCTCGACGTGGTGATGAACCACGCCGGTTACGCCACCCTCGCCGACTTGCAGGATTTGGGGCTCACCGAGCTAACTCAGAACAGCAGCAAACTGCCGACCGTCTGGAACCAGTGGCGTCCGAGCGGTGGCCTCAACTGGCATGGTTACAACCAGTTCATCGACTATCAATCACCCGCGTGGAACAAGTGGTGGAGCGGTGACTGGGTGCGCGCCGGTCTGCCCGGCTACCCACAGCCCGGCACCGACGATGTGACCGGTTCGGTGGCGGGGCTGCCGGACTTTCTGACCGAATCGGCCAAACCGGTAGGGCTGCCGCCGTTGCTGGCGGCGAAAAAAGATACCAAAGCCAAGGCGCTGCCCAACGCCACCGTGAGCGACTACCTGATCGCCTGGCACACCGACTGGGTGCGCCGCTTTGGCATCGACGGCTTCCGCGCCGACACCGTCAAGCATCTGGAGCCCGAGGTGTGGGCCAAGCTCAAGCAGGCGGGCACCGCTGCGCTCAAGGAGTGGAAGACTGCCAACCCGGGCAAGGCCCTCGACGATCTGCCCTTCTACATGGTGGGTGAGGTGTGGGATCACGGGGTGGCCAAGGATTTCTGGTATCAGAACGGTTTCGACTCCCTGATCAACTTCGACTATCAGCGCGAGTTCGCACTGTCACAGGCCCAGTGCATGGCCAGCGCCGAGCCCACCTATGCCAGCTACGCCAGTCGCATCAATCAGGATCCCGAGTTCAACGTGCTGAGCTACATCAGCTCCCACGACACCAAGTTGTTCTTTGGCGACTATCAGGATGTGCCGCTACAGCGCCGGGTCGCCAACAGCTTTATGCTGCTGCCGGGTGGCATCCAGATCTACTACGGCGACGAGTCCGGCCGCGGGCTGGCCAAGGATGGCGGGGTGTTCGATCAGGCCTTGCGCTCGGATATGAACTGGCAGGAGCTGACCAGCGGCGACAAGGCTGAGCTGGTCAAGCACTGGCAGCAACTGGGCCAGTTCCGCGCTGCCCATCCGGCCATTGCGGCAGGCAGCCACCAGAAACTCTCGGATGCCCCCTACGCCTTCGTGCGGGAGAAGGGGGATGACAAGGTGGTGGTGGTCTTTGCCGGTCGGCAGAAGTAACTCTTGGGCCATATATACCAGCAACAGAGAGGGGAGCCACTGGCTCCCCTCTCTCGTTTATCTATCTGCCAAGGCTCACTGTGACTGGCACGCCGCCACCGGCCACTGCAACCGCGCCTTGAGCAGGGTCTCCTGCCACAGAGGCCAAGAGAGCAGCGCCTGCTGATAGACTCCCGCCTGACCGGGCAACAGGATGCCGTAGCTGGCCAGCCGATAGGCCATCACCGCATAGAAGGCATCGACAATGCCTGCCTCGCCAAAGTAGAAGGGGCCCCGCGTCTGCGACCAGATCTCCTGCAAACGGGCCAGCTCACCGACCGCCTCCACCGGGGGATCGATACGGGTTGGCGCCCCAAGAAAGAAGGGGAGCAGAGAACGGATCTGCCGAAATCCTGCATGCAACTCGGCGCAGAGGCTGCGAGCCTGTGCCCGCTCGGCCAGCGAAACAGGATAGAGCTGGCGGTCGGGACAGAGCTCGTCAACATATTCGGCGATGGCCAGCGAGTCGTGAACACGCACGCCATCGTGTTCGAGCCAGGGCACCAGACCGGCCGGTGCCAGCCGCTTGAGCCGCGCCAGCGACTTGGCATCCTCCAGATCGAACACCTGCTCCTGCCACGTCAGCCCGCTCATGGCGAGCACCAGTGCCGCCCGCATCGCCCAGGTGGAGCCGGTGCCCACCGCCAATACCAAGGATCCCATCTGTTGCCTCCTGCATGAGTTGCCTGCGACCGGCCTGTCTGCCCTTGATAGCAAAACATCCGATGGTCGCTTCACATTTGCGCACCGGCGGGTTTGACCCTCTTGGTGAGCGATGCTAGTTTGATTTTTCAAAACAATCAGTTAGCAACAATGTGAGCCATTAACCGAAATATGGACAGCCAATTTACCATCGTCATCGCAGATGACCACCCCCTGTTTCGGGGCGCCCTTTACCAAGCGGTGCACATGGCCATCAACGACGCTCAATTGCTGGAAGCGGACTCCATCGACAGCCTGACCAGCCTGCTCGGCGAGCACCCCGAGGTCGACCTGTTGCTGCTCGATCTCAAGATGCCCGGAGCCAATGGCTTCGAGGGGCTAGCCCACCTGCGCGGCCAGTATCCCGACCTGCCCATCGTGGTGGTCTCCGCCTCGGAAGATGCGGCCATCATCCAACAGGTGTTGCGGCTTGGGGCGCTCGGCTTTATTCCCAAGTCGGTACCGATGAAGGAGCTGGTCAACGCCCTCAATACGGTGATCGGGGGGGATAACTGGGTGCCGGAAGGCATCTCGCTCCATCCCGAATCGGAAGATGGCCCCGATTTCGCCAGCAAGCTGGCCAGCCTCACCCCCCAGCAATACAAGGTGCTGATCATGCTGCGCGATGGCAGCCTCAACAAACAGATCGCCTGGGAGCTCAACGTCTCAGAAGCCACCATCAAGGCCCATATCACCGCCATCTTCAGAAAACTGGGGGTCAAGAACCGCACTCAGGCGGTTATCGCCCTGCAACAGCTCGATATCAAGGAGAACTGACCCCCGCGCGCAGTGACACGCGGGAGACGACATAGCCAGCCATGCTGGCTATTTGTTGCTCGACAATTAGCACGATCGTACTTTATGCTGCCAGCGCCAACGAGGAGAGAGTGATGAGCAAAGGGCGCCTGACCCGGGAAACCATTTTGCAGACTGCCTTCGAGCAGGCGAGCCAGCAAGGGCTGGAGAGCCTGACCATAGGCTCGCTGGCCAGCGCCTGCGAGATGTCGAAAAGCGGCCTGTTTGCCCACTTTCAATCCCGCGACAATCTGCAGATCGCCGTGCTGGAGTACGCCGCCGAGGTGTTCCGGCTGCGGGTGATCCAGCCGGTACGCCAGCAGGAGCACCAGAGCCAGCACGACAAGCTGATCGCCCTGCTGCGTGCCTGGCAGACTTGGAACCACTGCTTAGCCGGACGCTGCATGTTCCTCGACGCCTGGACCTCGGTGCAGGATGGCCATGAGCAAGAGAGCCCTGTACAACAAGCCGCTCGGCAACTGGTGCGCTTCTGGCTCGACTATCTGGCCCGTCAGGTGGTGCAGGGGCAGGCCGCAGGCGAGTGGCGACAGGAGATGGATCCCTGGCGCGCCGTTTATCGCCTCTATGGCCTCTATCTGGCGGATCAGGTGTTCAACGATCTCGAACTGTGTCAGGATCCGGCCCGCCACTTCTGGCCCGAAGTGGACGCTCTGCTGAGCAGCTGGCGCTGATGTTTTGGCATCCGTTCAACACGAATTTTTAAAAACCAACAAAAAAGCACGACCGTTCGCACATAAAAACCACAGGATGACCATGAGCAGCAAGATCTACTTCAACACCCGCCGCTTCAGCCCGAGCAAATGGCTGCTGGGGATAGGCTCCCGCTTACACCACAGACTCGCCCCCACCCATGCCAAGCGCACCGCCAGCAAGTTGCTGCTCACCCCCCAGCGCAACCAGCGCGGTGGCCACGAACCTGCCGGTCTGGTGAAGCAGGCCGTCCATACCAGCGAAGGGGTATTGATGAGCTATCGGCTCGGTCAGGGGCCGCAGTGGCTGCTGATGCACGGCTGGTCCGGCAGCGCCAGCCAGTTCTATCCGCTGATGAGCCATATCGCCGCGCAGGGTTTCACCGCCATTGCCTACGATCATCCGGCCCACGGCCAGAGCGCGGGCAACACTGGCCACCTGCCCCGTTTCGTGCGCGCCTTCGACGAGCTGGCGACCAGGCTGGCCAGCGAAGCAGGCCCGTTGCAGGGGGTCATCGCCCACAGCATGGGGGGGGCCGTTACCCTCTCCAGCCGTCAGCCGGGTATCGATACCCTGCCGCTGCTGTTGATTTCGCCGGTGCTCGACTATGTGCCCCAGCTCTACGGCATGGTGGCGCGCTCCGGCTACTCCATCCGGCTGTTCGATGCGGTGGTCAAGGAGATTGAGCAAGAGTACCAGCATCCCTTGAGCACGGTCGATCCGCTGGGTCGCCTAGCCAGTCGCAGCGGCGCGGCGATAATCGTGCATGACGAGGAGGACAGATTTGCCCCACACGGCGATTCCTTGCGGGCCAGTCAGGATGGTCATACCCGGCTGGTGAGCACCCGGGGACTGGGCCATGGTCGCATCCTCGCCAGCGCCCCGGTATTCGCCGCCTTCGATCAGCTGGCTCGGCCGGAAAATCCTCACCGGGCTCTTTGACATGGGGCCATGAAAAAAACGGGCAAGCGCCCGTTTTTATATTTGATACAGCGCCTTATAGTTAACTTGTCAGTGGGAACGCCCCTCCCGGGCCAACAATAAGGCGCCAGCATATGGCCAGACCCAATACAGCGTTGTTGCTCACCGGTGGCGGTGCTCGTGCCGCCTATCAGGTCGGTGCCCTCAAGGCGATTGCGGAGCTCTACCCGCGCAATCTCGGCATCCCTTTTCCCATCCTGTGCGGCACCTCGGCGGGGGCCATCAATGTCACTGCACTGGCCTGCTACGCCTCCTGCTTCCATCTGGGGGTTCGCAAGCTGGAGTGGGTCTGGCGCCGTTTCGAGACTCACCACATCTTCGATTTTCACCCCGGGCGACTGCTGTGGCGGTTGTTGTACGAAGGGTCGGCGGGGCTGATCAATCCCCACACCAACCACGCCTTTCACCTGTTTGACAACGCGCCGCTGCACCGCCTGCTGGATCAGCTCATCGACTATCACCGCATCGATGACAACATCCTCTACGGCAGTCTGGAGGCGCTGGCCATCACGGCGTCGGATTACGATGACGGTCTCTCCACCACCTTCTTTCAGGGGCGGGCCGAGCACCATCCGTGGGAGCGGGCGAGACGGCGCGGGGTGCGCACCGTGCTTACATCGGAGCATCTGCTCGCCTCCTCGGCACTGCCCTTCGTTTTTCCGGCCACCCGGATCGGCGAGAAGTTCTACGGCGACGGCTCCATCCACCAGCTAAGCCCACTCAGCCCCGCCATCCATCTGGGGGCGGAGCGGATCCTGCTGATCACTCTGGATCCGCCTGAGCACTCAGCACCGACCCATCACCACGGCCACCTCACCAGCTCCAATATCGCCAGCCATCTGCTCGATACCGTCTTTACCGACACCCTCAACTCCGACCTGGAGCGACTGTGGCGCATCAACCAGACACTGGATCTTATCCCGCTACGGGAGCGCAACCGCCTGCAATTGAAACGGGTGGAGACCTGCGTGCTGAAACCGAGTCAGGATCTCGACATCATGGCGCTGGCCTATCTGCGCAAGCTGCCGCTGCAGTTGCGCCGCCTGTTGCGGGTATTGGGCGTGAAGGGGGATGAGACCAGCAGTCTGGCCAGCTTTTTGATGTTCTATCCGGGTTATTGCCAACAGCTGATCAAGCTGGGCTATCAGGACACACTCAGGGAGCAGGAGCGGGTTGCCGCCTTCCTCGATATCGGAAGGATGCCAACAGAACGGGAGTAAAGGGGCTCACGGCCGCTAAGTGCAAGGGGACTCAGCGTCCCTCCAGCAAACGCTGCTCCGCCTGCTCCATCGCCACCATGGTACCAAACAGGATCAGCCGATCGCCAGCCGCCAGCACCAGCTCGGGTCTGGGCTCGAGACTCAGCTCCCCGCGCTGCACCTCCTTGATCCGCACCTCATCGAGCGGCAACTCGCGCACTTCACGACCTACTGCCCACGCCTGATCATGCAGCAACAGCGGATGAAGACGCTCGAGAAGCTGATCCGCCTCCAGATTGCTGGCACTCTGATCCCCCCAGTAGAAGCCGTGCAGGAAGCGATACTGGCTGCTGCGCTCCAGCTCCATCCGACGGATCACACGGCCTATTGGGATATCGCAGTTGAGCAGCAGATGGGAGACCAGCATCAGGGCCCCCTCCTGGGATTCGGGGATCACCTCGAAGGCCCCCGCCTGCTTGTACTGCTCCAGAAAACTGTCATCCCGGGTACGCACCAGCACCTTGAGATCCCCCGCCAGTTCGCGGATCAGTGCCAGCATCGCCTCCACTCGCTTGCGATCATCGAAGGTGATGATGACCAGCCGTGCTCGCAGCAGCCCGGCGGCCAGCAGAATATCGCGGCGGCTGGCGTCGCCGAAGGCCACCTGCTCCCCCGCCAGCTTGGCCTCGCTCACCCGCTCGGGGTCCAGATCGAGGGCCAAAAAGGGGATCTCCTCGAGCTTGAGGAAGCGGGCGCAGGTCTGCCCGGCCCGGCCAAACCCGGCGATGATGACGTGCTGGCTCTTGCTCAGGCCCGACTGTGCCACCTCGGAGCGAGTCAGCAGCGCCGGATCGGTGAGACTGCGGGCCAGCGAATGGGCCTGAGTCACCAGCCAGGGGGTCATGGCGATGGAGATGATGCCGATACCGATCAGCAGGGAGACCAGTTGCTGATCCAGCAAGCCGTGGTGGAGCGCCAGCGCCAGCAACACGAAGCCGAACTCCCCCACCTGACTCAGCATGATACCGGCGGCCATGCTGTCGCGCTTGCGCTCCCCCAGCAGCCGCCCGGCCAGCAGCACCAGCAGGGATTTGCACAACACCAGCAGCACCACGCAGATCAGTACCTGCCACCATGCCCGCGCCACCAGCTCCCACTCCATGGCCATGCCGATGGTGATAAAAAAGAGCCCCATCAGCACGTCGCGAAACGGTTTGATGTCCACTTCCAGCTGATGACGGTAGTGGGACTCCCCCAGCATCATCCCCGCCAGAAACGCCCCCAACGCCATCGACAGCCCCAGCGAATGGGTCATGAACGCGGCGAGCAGCGCCACCAGCAGGGCACTCAGCACAAACAATTCATCGGAGCGGGCCCGCGCCACCTCGTGAAACAGCAGCGGCAGCAACCACTTGCCCACCGCCAGCAGGGTGAAGAGGGAAAACAGCCCCTTGAGGGTGGCCCAGGCGATCTCGGCGGCCAGGGCGCTCCCCTGCACTTCCGGCTGGGCGAGGATCGGGATCATCACCAGAAGGGGCACCACCGCCAGATCCTGAAACAGCAGCACGCTCACCCCCAGCTGGGCTCGGCGGGTATGGAGCTGTTTCTGCTCGCCGAGCTGCTTGATCACCACAGCCGTGGAGGAGAGCGCCAGCGTCCCCGCCACCACCAGTGACTGGGCCAGACCCAGCCCCCACCACCAGCCGATGACGAAGAAGAGCAGCGAGGTGAGCAGCACCTGCAGCACCCCCACCCCCAGCACCAATCGGCGCATCGCCAGCAATTTCGGCAGGGAGAACTCCAGCCCCAGCGAGAACATCAGAAAAACGATCCCGAGCTCGGCAATGGTCTGCATGATCGACTGGCCGGTGATCACCGCCAACCCGTGGGGGCCGAGCAACACGCCGGCAATCAGGTAGGCGAGGATCACCGGCAAGCCGAGGCGCCGGAAAGTTGCCACCAGCAGCACGGCGGCGAACAACAGGATCAACAGGTCGGTGTACAAATTTCCCTCTCCTTTTATCGACTTAAGCTTAGTCAGCCGATCTGGCGGGCAGGAAAGATATATTGGGCATGCCAATTGCAGGGAGGAGACAGTAGTCAGGTGTTACAGGTGGAAGACCATGGAAAATACGTCGTCACTTAATGGCTTTAGCCATGGCATCGAGCAGTGGGTTCGCCAGATGGAGCGGCTCACGCCGTTGCCCAGCGTTGAACGCAACCAGTTGCTCGAGCAGTTGTTGGGGCAGAGCGATCTCGGCGGTCTGCTGACAACTTTTGCCGATCGTGCGGCAAGAATTGTCAGGATCCACGGTCTCTACCTCGATTGTGGCCAGCCCCATGTGCTGATCCAGCACCCGCCGCTGGCCACCCTCAACCTGCACAACTATCCGTTCGAGCTGCGCGGTCAGCATGGCCAGCTGCTCGGCCAGCTCCACTACGAGCTGGAACATCCGCTGAGCGGCAGCCAGCAACGGGTACTGATGCAATACCATCAGCTACTCTGCTTGCTGCTCCCCCTCTATCTGCGGCTGGAAAAACTGGATCAGCTGGTCCGGCTCGATCACCTGACCGGCCTTGGCAACCGCTCCTACTTTGACGAGGCCATCGGTCGCGCCATCGAGCAGCACAGCCGAGAGCCCCACGGTCTGGTGCTGGTGCTGCTGGATCTCGATCGCTTCAAGCAGATCAATGATACCTGGGGCCATCCGGTGGGGGATCTGGTGCTGAGCCGCTTCGCCCAGCTGCTCAAGGGGTGCATCCGCAGTACGGATCAAGCCTTCCGGCTCGGGGGAGATGAATTTGCCCTGCTGCTGCAACCGGCCGAACCCGAGGCGTGGCGCCCGGTCTGGCTGCGACTGCAGCATATGTTGATGACCAACAAGGAGCTCAGCACCTTCTCGGTCGGATGCAGCCTTGGCGCCGCCAGCTGGCAATCCGGGGTCGATGTGCCGAGCCTCTACGAGGCGGCCGACAGTCACCTCTACGCCCGCAAAAAAGCCGGCAAGGCCAGCCCTAACGAATAATCCCGAACTCTTCTTTGCTCCGGCACATGCGCGCCATGTGACCGGAGCTTCTTTTTTTGGGGCTAATCCTCCCTCACACCGAGATCACCTCATGCAAGATCCTGCTCGGGCAGGATGGGGGCGGCACCGTTTCCCTGCCAGTGGCAAACCAGCCCGGCACTCTGTGCCATAAAACCGTCGCAGACAAAGAGCCCCACCACCGCCGCCACCTGCTCGCCATAGTAGAGGATGGGAATGCGTCCCCGTTGCCACGAGGGAACACCATACTCTTGCAGCAGCTTCTTCATCCGCCGACTACCGCTTCGCCCCACCGGTTTGAGGGGGATCCCGGGCGCTACCTGAAAACGCACCGAGAGCGGCTCGTCCGCTCGGGGGGAACGCAGCAGATCCTCGCCGTGCTCCGCCATGCGCACCACCAGCTCGCCCAAACCATCCGGCAGGGTCAGCGGCTCGCCCACAATCATCGGCAACACCTGATGACAAGGTTGCAAGTCAGGGCTCACCAGATAGAGCCGCTCCTGAAAACGGCGGCAGCTCTGGCGCCCCCAGTTGAGCTGGGGGTTGGCATCGCCGCGCGCCAACGCGACCTCCTGCCACAACCGGGCAAGCTGCTCGCGGGATGGCATCTCGCCCCCCTGACGGCGGATCCAGTAGCGCAGCAGGTTGTTGCGCCGGGTGGGAGAGAGGGCGTGCAGCGGGCCGATATGGAGCGCCTCCCCCTCGCCCGCCAGCTGCCAGTCACTCTCGGCCAACTCATCCAGCAGCGCCTCCTGCTCGGCGCACAGGGCCATGCTGCGCGCCGCGGTCTGGGCCATGGCGGGCCAGCGCGCTTTGAGCTGGGGGATAAGCGTCTGGCGCAAAAAGTTGCGGTCATAGCTCACGTCCTGATTGCTCTCATCTTCCACCCAGCCAAAGGGGAGGCTCGCCGCCGCCTCGGCCAGCTCGGCACGACTCATATCGAGCAGCGGGCGCAGCAACAGGCCACCGGCAAAGGGCTGGCTTGGCAAGATCCCCGCCAGACCGCGCAGACCGGCGCCGCGCTTGAGGGCCAGCAGCAGGGTCTCCAGCTGATCGTCCTGATGGTGAGCGGTGAGCAGCCACTCCCCCTCCCGCATCCGGGCGGTCAGCCGCTGGTAACGGGCTGTGCGCGCCTGCGCCTCCAGACTCTCGCCATTGCCACGGGCCAGAGTCACCCGCTCGACCAGCAGCTCCACCGCCAATTGCTGACACACGGCTTCACAATGAGCGACCCACTCATCGGCATGGGGACTGAGGCCGTGGTGCACGTGCAGGGCGCGAACTGGCAGGCCATGCTCGCGGGCATACTGCGCCGCCAGCACCAGCAGCAGGGTGGAGTCGAGGCCGCCACTGAAGGCCACCAGCAGACCGGTGGAACCTTCCGGCGCTGGCATAGTCAGACAAAAGCGAGAATAAAGATGAGAAATCATAGGCTTCCCCAAAACGGACCGGCCGATCTTAGCAGAGTCGGGCTTATCAAGCTGCAACCCTGCTGCTAGAGTGAGGCTCGCCCGCCCTCTCCACCAGGCTGGCCGCAAGGCGGTCGCACAACCGGTTGGAGCAAGGAAGATGGGCAGGGAAGCAAACAATCGGAATTGGAATCAAACAAGATGAACAATAAGAAAAGCTTACTGGCCGGCCTGATTGGACTGGCACTGCTGGCTGGCTGCAGTCAGGCACCGCAAGACTCCCCCAAACACTCCGGGCTGGCGCTGGCCAATATGGACACCCTGGTCAAACCCGGCGATGACTTCTTCCGCTACGTCAATGGCAAGTGGCTCGCCACCGCCAAGATCCCCGACGATCGCCCCGCCGATGGCGCTTTCTACATGCTGCGGGACAAATCCCTCGCCGATGTGCGGGTGCTGGTCGAGGGGCTGGCCAAGCAGGAGGCCGCCACCGGCACGCCAACCCAGCAGATCCGCGATCTCTACGCCAGCTATCTGGATCAGGCAGGCCGTGACGCCAAGGGGCTCACCCCGCTGGCACCGGCGCTGGCCGATATCGACCGGATCGGTGATCAGGCTGCGCTGGCCCGCGCCTTTGCCCAGTCGGGCCGCATGGGCGGCGGCGCGCCGTTCGGCATCTGGATCGACGCCGATGCCAAGTCCCCCGACCGCTATGCGGTCTACCTCTATCAAGGTGGACTGGGGCTGCCGGATCGGGACTACTACCTCAAGCAGGATCCCGACAGTCAGGCCCTGCGCCAGAAGTACCAACAGCATATCGCCGCCATGCTGAGCCGCCTCGGTGAGTCTGACCCGAGCGGCAAAGCCAAACGGATTCTGGCCCTCGAAACCCGGCTCGCCACCATCCAGTGGGACAACGTCGCCCTGCGGGATCGGGAGAAGAACTACAACAAGCGCCCCGCCAGCGAACTGGCACGGCTCGCCCCCCATCTCGACTGGCAGGCTTATCTCAATGCCGCGGGCATTGCTGGCCAGCCGGAGCTCATTATCGGTCAGCCGACCTATCTGAGCGCGTTGGATCAGGTGATGGCCCAAACCCCCATCGCCGACTGGCAGGCCTACCTCAAGTGGCAACTGCTGACCGACTACGCCCCCTATCTCGACAGCGAGACCGACCGCGCCAACTTCGCCTTCTACGGCACCACATTGAGCGGCACGCCCAAGCAGCGCGCCAGCTGGGAGCGGGCGCTCGGGGTCCTGAACGATCATCTGGGTGAAGCGGTCGGCCAGCTCTATGTGGCTCGCTACTTCCCGCCAGCAGCCAAGGAGCGGATGGAGCAGTTGGTGGAGAACCTGCGCACCGCCTACGGCCAGAGCATCAAGGAGCTCGACTGGATGTCGCCCGAGACCAAGGCGCAGGCACTCGAGAAGCTGGCCAAGTTCCGCCCCAAGATCGGCTACCCCGACAAGTGGAAGGATTACAGCGCCATCACTATCAAACCGGATGATCTGGTGGGCAACCTGCAACGCTCACAAGCCTTTGAATATGCAGACAGCCTGGCGCGCCTCGGCAAGCCGGTCGACAGGGACGAGTGGCACATGTCGCCGCAAACGGTGAACGCCTACTACAACCCGAGCAACAACGAGATCGTCTTCCCGGCGGCTATTTTGCAGCCCCCCTTCTTCGACATGACGGCGGATGATGCGGTCAACTACGGCGCCATCGGCGGGGTCATTGGTCACGAGATGGGCCACGGTTTTGATGATCAGGGGGCCAAATCCGACGGTGACGGCATGATGCGCGACTGGTGGACGCCACAAGATCTCAAGGAGTTCCGCTTCCGCACCAGCCGGCTGGTGGCCCAGTACAACCGCTTCGAGCCCATCAACGGCCAGTTCGTCAACGGCCAGTTCACCCTGGGGGAGAACATCGGCGATCTGGGCGGCCTCACCATAGCCCACAAGGCCTACGAGCTGTCGCTTGATGGCAAGGAGGCGCCGGTGCTGGATGGCTTTACCGGCGAACAACGCTTCTTCCTCGGCTGGGCGCAGGTGTGGAAGGGGATGTATCGCCCCGAGCTGATGCAGATGCTGCTGCGCTCCGACCCCCACTCGCCGCCCGAGTACCGGGTCAACGGCGTAGTGCCGAACATTCCCGCCTTCTACGAGGCATTCAACATCCAGCCGGGGGACAAGCTCTATCTGCCACCCCAAAAACGGGTGAAGATCTGGTAATGCACGCCTCTTGTGAGGCATAACAGAGGGGCAGATGCCATGTGTCGGCACCGCCCCATCTCCATACGTTGACGTCAGTGAACGGCCATGCCGCTCACCGCAGTAACAAGAGTAACGCCTATGAAAACCTTGCTGATGACACTCGGTCTGCTCGCTCTGCCCTTGACCGGCCAGGCAGCGGAGAGCTTCTTCAAACAGCTGACACTCCCCTCCGGTCAGGTGATCACGGTGGCCGAAGGACGCGGTGAACCCGCTTCCATCGGCAGCTACGATGTGCGCCTCTACTCCGGTGCCAATCCCCAGTTTCCGCTGGATCAGTTCATCGACGGCAAGGTGCTGCCGCGCGATGGATCCATCAAGGAGCTGAAATTGCTGGATCTCAACGGTGACAAACAGCCCGAGCTGGTGGTCATCATGGAGAGCGCCGGCAGCGGCAGCTACCTGAGCGCCGACGCCTTTACCATCAGTACGCAGGAGGGGCTCGACACCTTCAACCATGTCGAGGGACTCGGGCCAAAGGAGGATGTGATCGAGGCGCTCAAGGATCCCAAGGATTAAGGCGCGGCAGCCCCCCGTGCTTCAGAAATAGAAAAAGCCCTGACCTTCAGGGCTTTTTTGTATCCAGAATCGGCGACGCCTCTACTCAAGGCGAGTGGCCTTTGTGCGCACCAGCGGCAGCGCCATCTCGTGCTGAGCCGCCACCAGTTGCAGCTCGTAGGCTCCCGCCAGCCAGGTCCGGGAAAGCACTGCATCCACGCTGGCGTTGGTAAGTTCGAACGCCGCTACCGGGGTACAACCGGCCAGCAGATTGGCCAGCATGGTGGCGCTCAGCAGATCCCCCACCCCGATGGGGTGGCGAGCAAAAGGGTAGAGCGGGCGGGAGAGGTGAAAGGTTCCCTCCTCGCACACCAGCAACATCTCGAAGCGGTCCATGGCAAAGCCGGCCTTGCCCAGATGCTTGACCATCACCAGCTTGACCCCTTGCGCGCGCAGTTGCTGGCACGCCTCGATGGCCTCCGGCACATTGCGGATATCGCGGCCGGTGAGCTGTTCCAGCTCCAGCAAATTGGGGGCCAGCATATCGGCGCAGGCCAGTGCCCTGGTTTTCAGAAAATCGGCGACGCCGGGTGCCACTATGCACCCCTTGTCGGGGTGACCCATCACAGGGTCACAAAAGTAGAGGGCGGCCGGATTGAGCGCCTTGAGCCGGGCCACCGCCGCCAGGATCTCCTCCCCCTGTTTGGCCGAGCCGAGGTAGCCGCTCAAGATCGCATCGCACTCGGCCAGCACACCGATCTCCGCCAGGCCGTTTACCAGCTGACGGATATGACCGCCGGGCATCACCATCCCCTGCCAGCCTTCGCGGTATTGGGTGTGGTTGGAGAACTGCACCGTATTCATCGGCCACACCTCGATCCCGAGGCGACGCATGGGAAAAACGGCGGTGCTGTTGCCGGCACAGCCAAAGACTACGTGGGATTGAATGGAGAGCACTCGCTTCATGATTGGCGACTCACGCAATAAGAACAGGAATTCCGGAGGGAAAAACGGGCCTTGCGGCCCGTTGTTGTCACTTTCGACTGTTGTCACTGTCGATTAACGCAGCACCTTGACGGTGTAGCTGCCATCGGCCTGACGATAGAGGCCGTGGATGTCGGTCTCGAAACCCGGGTAGTGGGCACCGATCTCGCACAGCATCTCGAGGAACTCGAGCACCGGCAGAGAATCCTGGGTCACCATCTCGCCCGGCAGTACCAGCGGAACTCCCGGCGGGTACGGCAGGATCATGTTGGCGCTGATGCGGTCAACCATGTCACGCAGCGGCACTTCCACCACGTTGCCGGCCAGCTCCTGCTGCCATGCGGCGTGCGGAGTCATCTTCATCTCCGGCAGTACGTCGAACGCCTTGAACATCAGCTCCGGCAGACGGTACTTGCTGGTCAGCTCGTGAATGCGCTGGGCCAGCTCCTGGATACGCATCCCTTCGTAGAAGCTCGGGTCTTCACGATAGAGGCTCGGCAGGATGCTCTTGATGGTCAGGTTCAGGTCGTAGCCGCGCTTGAACTCGGTCAGGGCGCGCAGCAGCTGCATCGCCTTGGACTGATCGATACCGATGGAGAAGAGGAACAGCATGTTGTACGGGCCGGTCTTCTCGACCACGATGCCGCGCTCGTCCAGGAACTTGGAGACCAGAGAGGCAGGGATGCCCTTCTCCAGCAGCTGGCCGTCACGACCCATACCCGGAGTCAGCAGGGTGACCTTGATAGGGTCCAGGTACATGTGGTTGTCATCGATGTCCTTGAAGCCGTGCCAGTCATCTTTCGGATCCAGCTTCCAGCACTCGACGGTGTCGATGTTGTCCGGCTGCCATACGTCGAAGAACCAGCCTTCGCTCTGATCACGCAGACGCTTGATCTCTTTGCGGAAGGAGATGGCGCGATCGATGGAGTCCTTGATCAGACGCTTGCCGGTGTTGCCACGCATCATGGCAGCAGAGATCTCGGTCGATGCCACGATGCCGTACTGCGGCGAGGTGGAGGTGTGCATCATGAAGGCTTCGTTGAAGGTCTCTTCCTCCACGTCACCCTTGATGTGGATCATCGAGGCCTGGGAGAAGGCCGCCAGCAGCTTGTGGGTGGACTGGGTTTCGTAGAACACCTTGCCCGGCATCGCTTCGCCGCTCATGCCGCACTTGCCTTCATAGATCGGGCTGAAGTTGGTGTAAGGCACCCAGGCACTGTCGAAGTGGATGTAAGGAGTGTCCAGCGCCTCCTTGATGAAACCGGTGTTGTAGAGCAGGCCATCATAGGTGGAGTTGGTGACCACGGCGTAACGGGGAGCCTGGGCACCCGGTGTCGCGGCAACCTTGGCAGCGATGGTGTCGCGGCTGAATTCGCTCTGCGGGATACCACCCAGAATGCCGTAGGCGTTGCGGGTCGGACGGAAGTAGATCGGGGTCACGTCGTTCATCATCATCAGATGAGTGAGCGACTTGTGGCAGTTACGGTCAACCAGCACTGTGCTGCCGGCCGGCGCTGAGTACATACCGACGATCTTGTTGGCAGTGGAGGTGCCGTTGGTAACGATATAGGAGCGATCGGCGTTGAAGGTACGGGCGATGTACTCTTCGGCTTCCTTGTGCGGACCTGAGTGATCCAGCAGGGAGCCCAGCTCCGGCATGGAGATGGAGACGTCGGCCTTGAACGCGTTCGGGCCGTAGAAGTCATAGAAGATGCTGCCGGCCGGGCTCATCTGGAAGGCGGTACCGCCCATGTGACCCGGCGTACAGAAGGTGTATTTACCCTCTTCCACGTACTTGAACAGTGCCTTGGTGAACGGCGGCAGGATGGCGTCCTGATACTCCTGAGTGGCCTGACCCATCTTGAGGGCGATGTCGTCGGCCATGCCGAGACGGTACTCGAAGAAGTGCACGTTCAGACGCAGGTCGGTCAGGTGAATATCCAGGGTGGACTGGTCGTTGGCGAAGGCGAAGATCGGCAGCTTCTCGTTGCGATCGTGGATCTCCTTGCACAGACCCAGAGAGTATTTGTCCCAGTCGAAGATGGCGCCGCAAACGCGGGGGTTCTTCTCGATCAGTTTCAGCAGGTCGGCGACGTCGACCGGATAAACAACCTCGAAACCCTTGCGCTCGAGGGAGGCTTGCAGCTGGCGAATGGGTTCTTCTTTAAAGAAAACGCCCAGGTGGTTGAGGATGGCAATGATATTCATCGTAATGCTCCACACGTAAAGGGGCGCTCTCCATCAGGGATGGTGAGTGAAGAGCGCTCGGAAGATAAAAGGGGGAATTAGTTGCTGGGTTGTTCGCTCAGCAGGGCATCGTGCTGACGCAGACCCTGTTTTTTGGCGTAGAACATCAGGATGATGAGCGACACCACGAAGGTAGCGGTGAGGTTGGAACCCTTGGCACCCATCAGGGCCACCAGACAGAAGACGCAGGCCACACCGGAGAAGATCATCGCGCCGATGCTGCGGGAGGTCATGCCTTCGAAGCGGATCAGGTTAATGCTGGAGTAGAAGTAGGGCAGCATGGTCAGCAGCACCGCATCTGTGGTCAGCACGTTGAAGAGATCGGCAGCGTGGGCAGACTGGGATGTGAAGGCGGTCAGGCCAACCATCAGGGCAGTCATCTTGAGGGAGCCCAGGATCAGACCCTTCTTGGCCACGCCGTTCTTGTCCACTTCGCCGTAGATTTTCGGGAAGTTGCCGTCGTTGGCGGCACGCTTGCCCGCCTCGCCTACCAGCATCATCCAGGAACCGAGCGAGGTGAAGCAGGCCAGAGCGGTGAAGGCAGAGACAAACGGTGCAGACCAGCTACCGAAGATGGCGGAAGAGGCCATGGCAAACGGGGCGCCGGAGGCAGCCACTTCACCGGCCGGGAACATGCCGCTGATCACCTGGGTAGAGAGGATGTAGATAACACCCGCGATACCGGTACCCAGCATGGTGGCGAGCGGTACGGTGCGCTTGGGGTTCTTCACCATGCCGGAAGAGACGGCGGCAGATTCAACACCGACGAAGGACCAGAGGCAGATCAGCACGGCACTGATGACCGCATGCAGGTCGCTGCCGCTGGTGGTGTTCCAGTTCTGGCTGTAGACGGCGCTGTCAAAGTGAGTCCAGCCCACCAGAGCGGTACCCACCACCGGCAGCAGGATCAGTACCAGACCCAGAGTACAGAGTCGGCTCACCCAGCTACCGCCCAGCAGGTTGACGAAGGTGAAGATCCAGACGGCGGCGATGGTGGCCGCAGCGGCCGGGATCGGGCTGTTGAGAATGGGGAAGAAGACGGAGAGGTAGGAGACGCCGGTAATGGCGATGGCCAGGTTACCTATCCAGTTGGCGTGGTAGTAGAGCACACCGGTCTGGAAACCGAATACCGGAGAGATTTCACCGGCGTAGGCAATGGGGCCACCCTCTTGCGGGTTCTTGGTAGCCAGGCGGGCGAAAACGAAGGCGAGGCCCATGGCGCCTACCAGACAGATAGCCCAGCTGAATACAGAAATGGAACCTATGTTGGCCAGTGCCGAAGGCAGCAGTGCGATACCGCTCCCCATCATGTTGCCGGCCACCACACCTGTACAGGCGATAAGGCCAATCTTCTTGCTCGTATCTAGGGACATAAGATCTCCGGTTCTATAAAAGGTCGGGTCGTCACATACACATTTGGCGGAACGCCCCGCCAAAGAATGGGCACAGACTAGACCTCTCATCCCCGGAAAACATAAAGACCAGCTAACGGATAAAAATATGAGGCAACTTTTTTCGCCGCCTCGTCACTTTTGATAAAAACCATTTAAAAACAGTCAATTGACATCACATCACACAGCCTTATTGATAAAACCTTGATATCCGGCCAACCCGTTTTTGCCCCTTGATAACCCCCTTATCTCGCCGTCTTGATATTTTTGGTCAGATAAACCCGGGATAAAGCAGCGCCCATTGCGCCCCCTGCCCTTGCGGCCATTTGGAAGCCCTGCGGATCATCACCCTGAGTGGCCGCTCACCTCCTGCTTTCCCCTTCGCTCGGCTCATCACAATCCAAACTCAGAGTTAAAGCGCAACGGCGATAACCGGTAAGCAATGAGAAATGAGTCATGACAGACAGCTTATCCCGTCGCCAACCATGAGCAGATGTCACAAGCTGCGCGTGCGGCGTAAAGCCGAACAAACGCGAGTGCCGCAAATACCGCGATAAGGCATATGGGGATAGTGGAGAGCTGCGGGGGATAAATCGGGCCGCACCAGAACGACTATCCCCGGTGGCAAACAAGCAGGATTGAAACAAGCAGAAACCGCACAGGCCGCCCGAAGGCAGCCTGTGGATAGGGTCGGCAACCGCACCGACCGGGGGAAAACCAACACTGCGGAGTTAGAAGAGCTTCACCTTGCTCTGGCCCAGCGCATTGAACAGAGCCGGGGTGAGGCTCTCCATATTGCTGTAGAAACCGAGCTGCTGGCAGAGCAGATAGGTCTGCTCGGTCGCCTCCATCAGGAAGGCCTGACTGTAGGCATCACCCGCCGCCTCGGGACGACCGTCCAGCTCCGCCAGCTTGCCCTGCAGTATGTAGTAGAGCACCGAGCGGCCGCGACTCGCCGCCTTCTCCAGCAGATAGTTGGCCTGCTGTTGCTGGCCGTTGAGGATCGCCTGCAGGGTCAACGCCTCCCACACCCGGGCTGGCAGGGCGCCGCTGTTTTGCACCACGCTGGCGAGATGGGTGCCAATCCCCTGCAGTCGCTCGCTCTCGGATTTGCCCGCCAGGGTGGCCAGCGCCTCGCCCGCCAGATAGCGCTCCGCCAGCAGCAACGGCTGATCCGGATGGGCAATCAGCGCCTGCTCCAGCAGATCGATACCCCGCTTGAGGGCGACCGGATCCCGGCTGTTGATGTAGTACTGCGCCTCCATCATCGCCATCAGGGAGGCATCATCGGTGGGCCAGCCCATTCCCGGCTCGGCATCGGGTTGGTCGAGGGCACGTAGCAGATCCTGGCTGCTGGCCTGCAACACGCCGTGCACACTGTGGCGACTGAGCTGGTACTGATGGCTGAACAGCACCCGGTTGGTGTTGATATTGCGATACTCCAGATCGAGATAGGTGCCACGGGGCTGGCGGGTGACCCGCACACTCAGCTCCTTGCCGGGCATGATGCCTCCCATCAGAGTGGTGGCGCCGTACTGCACCCGCAGCGGCGTAGCCACGGCCACTTCCCCCATCAGGGCGCGGGTAATGCCATCGGCGAGGCGCACGTTCTCGTTGTTGTCATCCATGCCGGAGTGAAAGCGGAACACCAGCAGGTTGGGATCCAGCATGGCGTGTACCTGGGGGCTGGTGTGCTGGTAGCTGAGCATGCTGACAATGGCGATCAGCACGATGGCAACGAAGATATCGAAACTCACCATCTTCCAGCGGCTGCGGGCATCCTTGGCATGGGTGGAGATGGCGCGGGTCAGGGGCCCGGCGGGAAAAGGGGCGACATTGGGCTGTTCATCATCATCCTGCTCAGCCGCAGGCGGGCTCAGATCGGATAAAGTCGGGTTGTCGGAGAGAGCGGTATTGACCGCGGGCTGCTCGTCCGCCATCACCACGGAAACCACCTGCAGCGGCCGCACCGGTGCCACCAGCTTGTAGCCGCGCTTGGGTACGGTGACGATATAGTCGGTCGCATCGGTGCGACCATCTTTGAGGATCTTGCGCAGTTCGAAGATGGACTGGGTCACCACCTGATCGGTCACCTCGGCGCCATCCCACACCTCATTGATCAGGGCATCGCGGCCAAACACGGTGCCGGCATTGTGGGCCAGAAACCGCAACAGATTGACCAGTCTGGGTTCGAGGTAGACCTCGCGGTCGGGGCGACACAACATGTTGTCGTCAACGCTCAGGGTCCAGTCGTGGATCTCAAAAACCGATTCGCTCATGATTCACTCGCTGCAGATGGAGACAATGCACGATGAGAGAGACGCAAAACCCGGACTGACTGAACGGAACAGGATGCTGTCACGAGGTGACAGATGAAAGAGAACCGAAGCAATAAAATCTCTGTGAGCCAGTCTGGCCAGGCCATCCTGCTAGCGTCTGAAGGGCATCCTTGCGGGCATTCCGACTAACGGGATCGGAAAAAGCACTTTAAGCAAAACGGGAGCTGGATCCCACTTTTTTTGGCTATAAATCGCCGTTGAGTTGATCCGACCACTCATTTTTCAGCAAATAGCGTGCCAATTGATGCTCATATGAACACCCCATATATCTGAATCAAAAAAGCCCTGAACATCAGGGCTTTCTCATTTTCCGGCTATCGGGGAGACCTCATTTCGCCACCGGGATCGCATCCTGCTGACGGCTACGGCGCAGATGACGCCGCCACAACGAGAAACAGCCGTAGCCAAGACTCAGTACCACCGCATAGAGCACCTGAGAGGCGAGCGCCACCAGCACCAGAGCGCAGAGCAGCACGCTCACTCCCGCCAGCCCCTTGCCCACCCCGCCAAGCAGGCGCCAGCCCGCCGCCATGCAGAGCAGGTAGACCAGCACAAAGTTGCCGTTGGCGTAGCGGATCAGCTCATCGAGGGGCAGTCGCAGCCAGATGATCAGGGTGATGCAGACCAGACAGATGGCGAGCACCAGAGTGAGCGCCCGCAGCGGCGCGCCGCGGGCGGTGAGGCGGGCCAGCGAGACCGGCAGCTTGCCTTCCCGCGCCATGCTCCAGATAAGCCTCGCAAACCCCTGCAGGTAGATATTGATGCTGGCAAAGCAGGAGAGGTAGCCGAGCACCGCCACCAACCACTTGGCAGTGGGGCCGAACAGCAGCGCCAGCAGAGAGGGGATGGCGGTGGCATTTTTCGCCTCATCACCGTAGAGGCCGTACTTGAGCACCACCAGCGAGTGTACCCAGTAGATAAGCCCCGCCAGCAGCACACCGCCGAGCAGGGCGATGGGGTAGTCCCGCTCCGGCCGCTTGAACTCCTCCCCCATATGGGCGAAGGCTTCCAGCCCGACGAAACACCAGAACATCACCGCCAGCGCGGTGGCCATGGCGGGCCACTCGTCCGCGCTCGGCAAGGGCCGCGCTGCATCGCGCCAGCTCACCTCCCCCTTGAACCAGATAAGCAGGGTGAGCCCCAAAATGGCGAGCGCAATCAGCAACTGCAGATTGCCGGAGGATCGCGCCCCGCGCAGCCCCAGCAGAAAGACCCCGAGCAGGGTCAGCAGCTGGATGGCCCAGAGGGTCCACTCCCCCATCTCGAACAGGGCGTGCCAGAAACCGGCGGCAATCATCAGAGCGGCGGGCAGGCCCACGGGTAACACAGCCAGAAAGAGGAAGGCAGAGAAGCGCTCGGCGCCGTTGCCAAAGGCGAGGCCAATCAGGTGCGGCGCACCGCCCGCATGGGGATAGCGACGGCCGAGGCGAGCGAAGGTAAAGGCGATGGGCAGCACCAGCGCAATCAGCAGCAACCAGGCCCAGAGCGAGGCCCCACCCGCCAGCGAGGCAGCGGTCGCCGGTACCACGAAGATCCCGGTGCCGAGCAGCGAGGTAGCGAGCAACCCCATCCCCTGCCAGAGCCCGAGATCCTTTTTCAACCCAGACATATCCTTTTGTCCTGACTAAAAAAACATCCCGCCATGTTAGGCCTGCCCCGCCCTTTTGTTAAGTACGATGGTTAAGCACTGTGGCGAGAATATGCAGCCTTTTATTCAGGCTCGCTCTCAGCTTGCAGGGATTCGGCCAGAAAATCCCCCAGCAGGGTGATCTTGAGCACCTGCCGCCGCGCTGCCGGATAGATGAAGTAGAGGGTCTTGGCCGGGCTCTGATAGTGGCCAAGCAGCGGCAGCAGACGCCCCGCAGCGATATGGTTACGCACCTGTTCGGCTGGTTGCAAGGTGATGCCGGCCCCCGCCAGTGCCGCCGTCAGTAGCGCTGGCCAGTGGTTGATGCGCAGGCGCGAGGCGACTCGCACCTCCTCACTCTGGCCATCCTCGCTAACAAATTGCCAGCGCTCGTGCTCCCCCCAGTTGCCGTGCAGGCACTGGTGGTGGGCGAGATCGGCCGGATGACGGGGCACACCGTGACGATTGAGGTAGTCGGGGGCCGCGCAGAGGCGGTAGTGCTGGGTCAGCAGCGGACGGGCGATCAGCGCCTCATCCTGCGGGCGCAGGGTGCGGATGGCGGCGTCGAACCCCTCCTCCACCAGATCGACCCAGCGGGGGGTAAGCTGCAGATCCACCTCCAGCTTGGGGTAGCGGTCGAGAAAAGCCGGCAGCAGCGGCACCAGTCGGTGGTGGCCAAAACTTAAGGGGGCGGCGATACGCAGCCGCCCGGCCGGCTCGGCCAGCAGGTTCTGGGTGAGCAACTCGGTCAGTGCCAGCTCCTCCAGCACCCGCTGACAACGAGCCAGAAAGAGCTGGCCCAGCTCGGTCAGGGTCTGCTGGCGGGTGGTCTTGTGAAACAGCTTGCCCCCCAGCCACTGCTCCAGCCCCAGCACATGCTTGCCCACCATCTGGGCGCTGATCCCCTCTTCGCTCGCCACCGCGCTGTAGGAGCCGAGATCCACTACCCGGGTGAAGATACGCATGCTGGTCAATCGGTCCACAACCCCTCCTTTTTGCCCGTTTCAAGGCCGTTTTGCCCACCACAAGGGCCCAGATTCACAACCAAAAGTTTAGTAAGAAATTATTTTTAGCCAATTTATCGCACTTTTGGTTACCAATATAGTGGCCAGCGACGTCATCAAACAGGACATATCCCCATGAAAAGCACCTATCTGGCCGCCCTGCTGGTCGGTCTGCTGGCCACCGGCGTCAGCCAGGCTGCCGAGAGCAGCTTTATCAACACCCAGCAGAATGCCCCCGTCACCGCAACCCAGACCGCGACTCAAGCCCAGCCCGATATCTTCCGGGTCAGCCTGCTCGGCACCGGCACCCCGGTGCCCCGGATCAGCCGGGGTGGCTACAGCACCTTGGTCGAGGCGGGCAACCAGAAGCTGGTGTTCGATTTTGGCCGCAACTCCGCCACCCGCCTGTGGCAACTTCATATCCCCATCGGCCGGGTCAACGCCTTCTTCCTCACCCACTTTCACTCGGATCACACCAACGGGCTGGCGGATCTCTGGCTAACCGGCTGGCTGCAACCGGCCTATGGCCAGCGCCACGCGCCGATGGAGCTTTACGGGCCCAAGGGCACCAATGCCCTGGCTCACGGCCTGCAGCAGGCCTACGCCACCGATATCGCCACTCGGGTCAAGGATGAGGGGACGCCGCTGGACGGGGTGGAGATCAACAGCCACGAGGTCACCGCCGGGGTGGTCTACAGCCATGACGGGGTCAAGGTGACTGCCTTTGACAACGACCACGGGGTCAACATCAAGCCGTCATTCGGCTATCGCATCGACTACCACGGCCACAGCGTGGTGCTCTCCGGCGATACCCGCTACAGCACGCAGGTGGTGAAAGAGGCCAAAGGGGCGGATCTGCTGGTGCACTGCGTCTCCATGACCTCGGCCGAGCAGATGAAGGCCAACCCGGGCTACAAGGCGATCGCCGGTCACCTCGCCTCCCCCGAGCAGGCCGCCCGCGTTCTCAACGAAGCCAGACCTGCCCTGACCGTGTTCAGCCACATCGGGCTCAACGGCAAGATCACGGTGAAAGATCTGGCGCAGGATCTGCGTGCCCGTTACACAGGCCCCTTCGTCATCGGCAATGACCTGATGCAGATTGACCTGCCCACCAAACCGTCCGGCAAGGGCTACGCCCTCTGGCAGGCGGAGAATATCGACAATGCCCAATCCTGAATCCCGGCCATAAAAAAGCCGCCTCTTGCGAGGCGGCTTCTTCATTCAACTTGGTAACCGGCGTTATCAGGCAATCAGCTTGTAGATGATACCGGACATGGCGATCAGGCCGATGATGGTCACGAAGCCGTTGCTGATGTTGCCAGCGTATTTGCGCATGGCCGGAACCTTGGTGATGGCGTACATCGGCATCAGGAACAGCAGCATTGCGATGATCGGGCCGCCCAGGTCTTCAATCATGCCGAGAATGCTCGGGTTGATGGTAGCGATGGCCCAGGTGGTCAGGATCATGAACACGGCAGTGACTTTGTTCAGTTGCTTGGTGTCAACGTTCTTGCCCTTCTCGCGCAGCGCCTTGGCCATCAGACCGTTCATGCCCTCTTGCGCACCCAGGTAGTGACCCAGGAAGGATTTGCTGATGGCAACCATGGCGATCAGCGGAGCCACAGTACCGATAACCGGGTTATCGAAGTGGTTGGCCAGGTAGGACAGGATGGAGATGTTCTGTTCTTTGGCTGCAGCCAGGTCAGCCGGGGAGAGGCTCAGTACGCAGCTGAATACGAAGAACATAACGGTCATCACCATCATGACGTGGGCGCCCAGCAGGATGTTGCTGCACTTCTTCTCGGCACCTTCACCGTAACGACCTTTGTTGTCCACCGCGAAGGAGGAGATGATCGGGGAGTGGTTGAAGGAGAACACCATTACCGGGATAGCCAGCCACAGGGTCTTGATGAAGTCACCGTTGAAGGCGTCGGACAGGGCCGGAGCTTCAGTGATGATGGCACCGTTCCAGTGCGGGATCAGGTAGAACGCCAGACCCATCAGGGTAAGCACGAACGGGAATACCAGCACGCTCATCGCTTTGACGATAACCTGGCCGCCCAGACGAACAACCGCCATCAGACCGAGGATCAGAGCCAGTGACAGAACGGCACGGGGAGGTGCAGACATGCCCAGCTGGTGAACAATCACGCTCTCGACGGTGTTGGTGATGGCGACTGAATACATCAGTACGATCGGGTAGATGGCAAAGAAGTAGAGCAGGGTGATGAATTTGCCTGCGGTCTTGCCGAAGTGCTCTTCTACTACTTCAGTGATGTCGCCATCACGGGTAGAGCCGGACAGCACGAAGCGGGTCAGACCACGGTGAGCAAAGAAAGTCAGCGGCAGCGCCAGGATCAACATGGCAACCAGCGGCCACAGGCCACCTACACCGGCGTTGATTGGCAGGAAGAGCACACCGGCACCGATCGCGGTACCGTACAGACCCAGCATCCAGACCACATCGGCTTTGTTGATGCCGCGGGAAGAGTTGCTGGCTAAACGACCATCAGCTGCAATATTCATGTCAGACATACGTTGTTCCTGTCATCAAGGAAAAATGGGATTCTTGTTCATTCGGGCCTTGGCCCGGTTCCATCTCCCTGGAACGCCTTCTGTCCGTCCTTGATATTAACCTCTCGCCCTCCGGCAACCAGGCCATCACTCCTTGTGACAACAAGATTGCAACAAACAACAGTGCGAGATTTTGACCCTGAGGGTCGGCGCCCGTCTCACTTAACAACCGATTAACGTGCACCACTTTTGATGGGCTGACTTTAATTAAATACCCCTATTAATCACAGCGTTTTTTTGAATTAATCAACCAAAGTTTGATTCCAGTCGCCTTTCGGACGACCAAGATCACACTAACAACGCCTTATTGTGAGTTTTTTTTAACAATTCAATTTAGTTTCACTGGAATCAATGGGCTACAGGATGATACAACTTTGCAACAACTCACCTATTTAGTGCGGATTGTGTGCAGCACGGCCTTGGCGTACCCTTGTGACTCACGCCTTTTTGTTGATTGATGATGACCATTACTCGTACCGATCTCGCCGAACTGGCGGTATTTGCCGCCGTTGCTCGTCACCGCAGTTTCAGCAAGGCCGCCCTCGAACTCGGGGTCTCCGCCTCCGCCCTCAGCCACAGTCTGAAGGGGCTGGAAGCCCGTCTGGGGGTGCGGCTGCTCAACCGCAGTACCCGGGCCGTGGTGCCGACCGAAGCGGGCCAGCGGCTGCTCAAGCAGCTGCTCCCCACCCTCAATACCCTGGAAGAGGCGCTTTGCGAGCTGGCCCGCAACAGCGACGAGCCGGTAGGGCGACTCAAGCTCTGCGCTCCGCGCGGCGCCATCGACAGCCTGCTGGCACCTGTGCTGATCGACTATCTGGCCCGCTATCCGCGGATGCAGGTGGAGGTGGTGGAGCAGGAGCTGATGCCCCGGCTGATTGAAGATGGTTACGATGCCGCGCTCTTTTATGGCGATCTGCTGCCCAAGGAGATGATCGGCATCCCCCTCGGCCCGCCCCAGCGTTATCTGGTGGTGGGCTCCCCGGCCTATCTGGCGGAGCACGGTACACCGGAGCACCCGAGCGAGCTGAGCCGCCACGCCTGCATCGGCTATCGCCTCACCCCGCACCATCACTATCGCTGGGCCTTTGCCGCCGATGGCACCATGCTGGAGATCGAAGTGACCGGGCCGCTCACCACCAGCACCCCGGCCCTCTATCTCGGTGCGGCCGAAGCTGGGCTGGGGCTCGCCTACTGTCTGGAAGAGGAGGTGAGCCAGAAGGTCGCGGAGGGGAAACTGCTCACCGTGCTGGAGCCCTGGTGCCCCACCTTTGCCGGCTTCTACCTCTTCTATCCCAGTCGGCATCAACTGGGCAGCGGGCTGCGTATCCTGATCGACATGCTCAAGGCGCACTACCAAAACCCCGGATTAGTGAGTAATACTCAGCAATTCATCAAGTGAAACCCTGATTATCACCAAATAAGTATTAATCTAGACTAGCTGTTCGATAATCGAACTCCCCGAGAGAACAGATATGTCTGCCTATTTAACACTGCGGCAACGGGCCATGACCCGTCGCTTCTGGGCTTACGCCCTCCCCTCCATTCTTGCCATGCTGGTCTCGGGGGCCTACTACCTCATCGACGGCATCTTCGTCGGCCACTATGTCGGCGCCGCTGGCCTCGCCGGGATCAACCTGGTCTATCCGGTCATCATGGTGCTGATCGGCCTGGCCGCCATGATCAGCATGGGGGCGGCCACCGCAATCTCCTTCCAGCAAGGGGCGAAAAACGACAAGCTGGCCCGTCAGGCGCTGGTCAACGCCCTCTGGCTGCTGGCCGGTCTCGGGGTAGTTGCGCCGATGCTGCTCTATTACACCCACACCGATATCCTGCTGGGACTGGGGATTGAACAGGGCACCGAGACCTGGAAACAGGCGAGCGACTACCTCACCTGGATTGGCAGCGGTACCCTGCTGCTGGCCAGCAATCTGGCGGTCCCCTATCTGCTGCGCAACGATGGTCGCCCGAAACTGGCCATGGTGCTGGTGAGCAGCGGCGCCGTGCTCAATATCATCCTCAACTACATCATGGTGGGTCTGCTGGGACTGGGACTGATCGGTACCGCGCAAGCCACCCTGATGGCAGAGGGTGCGGTGAGCCTGATCGGCCTTGGCTACTTCTTTACCCCCTGGGCGCGGCTGCGCCTCAGCTGGCGGGATCTGGTGCCCAACCTCCCCGCCATGCCGCACCTGCTCTTTACTGGTCTGCCAAGCCTGATTGCCCAGTTCAACCTCGGGCTGCTGTTGATGCTGCACAACAGCCAGCTGATGGTGTACGGCAATGTGAAGGATCTGGCGGGCTTTACCGTGGCCGGTTACACCGAAGCGGTCTTTATCGTCATTCTGCAGGGGCTCGCCTTCGGCATTCAGCCGCTTATCAGCAAGGCGGCGGGGGCCAAGCGCCATCGCAACCTTAAGTACCTGATTGAGATGGGGCTCAAGTTCACCTTTATCTACGGCATGCTGGTGTGGCTCACCATCCAGCTGCTGCCGGGACAGGTCGCCATGCTCTATACCGGCGACAAGGATCCCGAACTGCTGGCCGCTGCCATCAGCAGCCTGACCCTCAACCTCGGTGCCATTCCGCTGGAGGGGATCATCATGTTCGGCATCGTGCTGCTGCAATCCATGGCGCGCACCCGTCAGGCGCTGGTCATCTCCATCGCCAAAACCGTGTTGCTGCTGCCGCTCATCTTACTGCTGCCGCAACTGTGGGGGCGTGATGGGGTGCTGATGGCCCAGCCCGCGACCGTGCTGCTGCTCACCCTGCCGCTCTGCTGGCTGCTGTGGCGCGAGTGGCTGCGCCTGAAGATAGCCTGCGCACCAAAAGCCAAACAGCGCCCACAACCGGCCCGCGCACGCGCCGCCGTACAGCTGGCCCGTTAAGGCCACCAATCCCGCAAAACAATAAAAAACCGGCATCCATTGATGCCGGTTTTTGCTATATGGGCGGGTCTGCTTGCGCTGACACAACAAGCCAGGCCAGCACTGCTGCCCACACTATGCCAATACTTCTGGCCTGAGCTGGGCCATCAGCCCCGGGTTGTCGGAGTAATCCACAGGGATCGCCACCACAGCAGGCCCCTCCACCGCCAGTGCGGCCCGCAGGGTGGCGCGCAGCTCGTCGGCCGAGCGCACCGCAAACCCGGCCGCCCCGAACGATTCGGCATAGCGTTTGAAGTCAATGGGGCCAAAAGAGACGCCGGAGGTGCGGCAATACTTCTGCTGCTCCTGCATCGCGACCATGTTGTAGCCGTTATCGACCCAGATGATGTGAACGATATTGCTCTTGAGCCGCACCGCCGTCTCCAGCTCCATGCTCGACTGCATAAAGCTGCCATCCCCCGATACCGAGATCACCTTCTCACCCGGCCGCACCAGCGCCGCACCGATGGCCCACGGCAGTGCCACCCCCATGGTCTGCTGACCGTTGGAGATCAACACCTGACGAGCGCGGAAGCTGTAGAGGTAGCGGGCAATCCAGATATGGAAGCTGCCCATGTCGACGCAAAGGGTCATGTCATCGCGCACCAGATCCTGCAGCTCGCGCACGATATGCAAGGGGTGAACCGGATTGCCGTGCAGATCGTCGGCCCGCATTGCCAGTCGCAGCCGCTGCTGGCGAACCCCTTGCAGCAACCGATCCACCTCGGGGGGACGGATTTTCGGATTGCCCATGATGCGGGTCAGCTGCAACAGGTTGGCGCGGATCGACCCCACCAGCTCGGCGGTCGGGCAGTAGCTGCTGTCGATATCGGCAGGCAGCACGTCGATATGGAGGATGCGCCGCTCCCGGTCGCCATTCCACAGCACGGGGTCGTACTCGATGGGGCTGTAGCCGATGCAGATCACCAGATCGGCCCCTGCCAGCAGCTGATCCCCCGGCTGGTTGTTAAACAGCCCCACCCGCCCGGCAAAGTCATCGAAGTGGCAGCTGTCCACCACCCCGGCAGCCTGATAGGTACCGGTCACCGGCAGCCGCGCCTTGTCGAGGAAGGCGCGCACTGCCTCGGCATTTTCCGGCCGGCTCGCCATCAGGCCGAGCAGCACCACCGGATTCTGGGCGTTGCGCAGCAGGGTCAATGCCTGCTCCATATTCTGCTCATCGGCGCAGCCCGGCTCCGGCACTTCGCGGGGCACCAGCACATTGCCCTGTACCGGCTTGTTGATGATGTCCATCGGCAGGCTGACAAACGCCGCCCCCGGCCGTCCCAGCTCGGCGGCGCGAAAGGCGTTGGCCATCACTTCCGAAATCGCCGCCCCGCTGTTGACCTGGGCACTGAACTTGGTGACCGGACGGCAGAGGTTGACCGTATCCATGCTCTGATGAGTGAGCTTGAGACCATCGGCACGGCGCACCGCACCGCCCAGCGCCACCATGGGGTCCCCCTCCGAGGTGGCCGTCGCCAGCCCGGTAATGAGGTTGGAGCAGCCGGGGCCCGAGGTGACCAGAGCCACCCCCGCCTTGCCGGTGAGACGCCCCACGGCGGCCGCCATAAAGGCAGCGTTCGCCTCGTGGCGCACCACTATGGTCTCGATGGGGGAGTCCTCCAGCGCATCGAACACCCGGTCAATCTTGGCCCCCGGAATACCGAACACCTGCTTGACCCCTTGCGCCTCCAGATGACGAACCACCAGCTCGGCACCGCACTTCCACTGTCTGTTTTCCATGATATTGATCCTTGTCTATCAGCCTTCGGCGGCCTGAATGGCGCGATCGAGATCGGCGGGGTTGAGGTCGGCCTGCCGGAAAGCGGGATCCGATGGCAGGGCCAGATTGAGGTGACGCACCACTGAAAGTCGCAGGGTGCCGTGGGCCATGGTGTAGTCGAGCAGATGGCCGCCCCCCTTGCGATCGGCGGTGATCATGTGCTCGTGAAAGCCCGCCACATTGACCCCCTGCACGAACGGCGGGCAGCGAAAGCCCACCAGGGTTCCCGCCACCGCGGCAAAGCGGAACAGCGGTTGCTGTTCGATGGCTTCCAGCATGGGGCGATAAGGGGGCTCTTGACGCGGCACGGTACGGACCTTGGCCGTTTCAAACTGGCCGTCGAGGCGCAGGGCGACGAAGACGTTGTCGGAGCCCACCAGCCGATCCACCCACTGGTGGATCTCGTCACGGCTCAGGGGGTGATCGAAGCGACGCTCCAGACAGGGGCGAAAATGGGTCATCACCGCAAAGGGGGTCTTCTGATCGGCGCGGGCGGGACGGGCCGAGCCATCGGAGCGCAACTGGTGGATCTGCCGCTCGAAGGCGATCAACTCACCATCGAGGTGATTGAAGGTGCCGAGGCCAAAGTCGCCGTGGCGCAGCAGCTCGCTCATGGTGGTCTCCCCTTCGTAGACCCCCGCCAGCAGGGCGCTCATCAGGGAGCTCTGGTAGATCTCGCCACCGTCATGCTGCCTGCGCCAGCGGGAAAACTGCTGGCTCACTTCGAGGGCACAGCTGCACCCGGCACTGTCAGATGTTGCAATATGTTCCATTCGGGTTTCACCTCCACCGTGAATCCTGTTAGCGTTCGGATCCAATGGTGACTTGGTTCACATTTCAACACCAATACGCTGATCCCATGACTTTGAGACTCAATCGATATGGAACTTCGTACGCTCCGCTACTTCATGGCCGTTGTTGAAAAGCAGAATTTCACCCGTGCAGCCGAATCACTCAACATGGCCCAGCCGCCCCTGAGCCAGCAGATCCGCAAGCTGGAGGAGACCCTGGGCACCCCGCTACTGCGCCGTTTGACCCGCAGTGTCGAGCTGACCGAGGCGGGCGAGAGCCTCTATCGGGATGCGGCGCAGATCCTGGCGCTGGCCGATGCGGCAAAACTGAAGGTAAAGCGGATTGCCCGGGGCGAGCAGGGGGCGCTGCGGATCGGCTTTGCCGGTTCCACCGTGCTCCACCCTGCAGTGCTGACCCTGCTGCACGACTATCGGGAGCGCTACCCCGAGGTAGCCCTCAGCCCGCAGGAGGGCACCATGCCGGCACTGGTGGAGGCGCTGCGCAACGATCGGCTGGATGCCGCCATCTTGCGGCTGCCCTGCCGCGGTAGCGAGGGCTTTGCCCATCACCTTATCGAGCAGGAGCCGCTGCTGATCGCCCTGCCGACCAGCCATCCCAAGGCCAAGCCGGGCCCCTTGCCACTGGTCAGCCTGAAAGACGAGAGTTTTATTCTGTTTCCCCACGCCATCGGGCCCGGGCTCTATGACGGCATCGTGGGCCTCTGTCGGGAGGCGGGCTTCGAGCCGATACTGGGGCCCGAATGTCCGCAGGTGATCTCCACCGTCGGCATGGTGCAGGCGGGCTTTGGCGTGACTCTGGTGCCCAGCTCGGTGGCGGCGCTGCGCCCGCTCGGGGTCAGTTATCACCCCATTGAGGGCAACGGCATGATGACCAGCATCAGTCTGGCGACACGGCCGCATCCAAGCAGTGCCGTGCTGCGGCACTTTATCGCCCAGATCCGTGCCGCCCAGATACGACAAGGCCTCCCGAAGGAGGCCCTGTTGAACAAGCTTGAACCGGTTTGATGGCCAGCTTGCCTGATGCGACGGCTTATTTGACGGTACTGCTTATTTGACAGTCACCCGGGCAAACTTGCGCTTGCCGACCTGATAGACGGCGGTACCGGCACCGATGAGTGCCTTGCCATCTTCCAGCTTCTCGCCATCCACCTTGACCGCGCCCTGCTTGATCATCCGCAGCGCTTCGGAGGTGGTGGCCACCAGATCCGCCTCTTTGAGCAGGTTGGCGATGGCCAGACCTTCGCCTTCCAGTGCCAGCTCCATTTCCGGCATTTCGTCCGGAATGGCGTTCTTGGAGAAACGCTGGGTGAAATCTTCGTGAGCCGCTTCGGCCGCCGCTTCGTCGTGATAACGGGCGATGATCTCTTTGGCCAGCCAGATCTTCACGTCGCGCGGATTGAGAGTACCGGCAGCGATACCTGCCTTGAACTCTTCGATTTCAGCCAGCGGACGGAAGGAGAGCAGCTCGTAGTAGTTCCACATCAGATCGTCGGTGATGGACATGATCTTGCCGAACATCTCGCCCGGAGCGTCGTGGACGCCGATGTAGTTGCCTGCGGACTTGGACATCTTCTTGACGCCGTCCAGACCCACCAGCAGCGGCATCATCAGCACGCACTGGGTCGCCATGCCGGCATCTTTTTGCAGCTCGCGGCCCATCAGCAGGTTGAACTTCTGGTCGGTACCGCCGAGCTCAACGTCCGCCTTCAGCGCGACCGAGTCATAGCCTTGCAGCAGCGGATAGAGGAATTCGTGAATCGCGATGGATTGGCCGCCGGTGTAGCGTTTTTTGAAGTCGTCGCGCTCCATCATGCGGGCAACGGTCTGCTTGGCCGCCAGCTTGATCATGCCGGTCGCACCCAGCTCGCTCAGCCAGGTCGAGTTGTACTCGATGCGGGTCTTGGCGGGGTCGAGGATCTTGAACGCCTGCTCGGCATAGGTGAGGGCGTTGTGCTTGATGGCCTCTTCGGAGAGCGGCGGACGGGTGGCGTTCTTGCCGGAGGGGTCACCCACCATGGCAGTGAAGTCACCGATCAGCAGGATCACTTCATGGCCCAGATCCTGGAAGGTCTTCAGCTTGTTGAGGATCACGGTATGACCCAGGTGAATGTCGGGGGCGGTCGGGTCCATGCCCAACTTGATGCGCAGCGGGCGCCCTTCCTTCAACTTGGCGACAAGTTCTTCTTCAACCAGAATTTCTTCCGCTCCGCGCTTGATCTCGGCTAGCGCCACCTCGAGCTGGGACATTTTTTGACTCTCCATCACGATTCCACAGGGCCAAACATATTACTGGAATGGCGGGCCAATTGGAAAGGCTGTAAAATCCGTCCATTCTGCCCGACTTCATCTGCTTCTCATGGTTATTTGGCACGCCTTCAACGCACTCCCCCACTGGCACCGCAAGATGGTGCTGATCTTGAGCATCATGATCATGATGCTGGCTGCCTGGCCAAGCGAACAGGCAGTGGCAACACGGGTCGATGAAAACGGCAACGAGATTGCCCTGCGGGAACCGGCTAACGATAACGCGCTGAACGACGAGCTGCCGGCCGAGGCCGCCCAGCCCGTTACCCCGCCCAAGCCGCGCTATATCACCAAGCAGGTGAAGGTACGCCGTGGCGACAACATGGGAGTCATCTTCCAGCGTATTGGCCTGAGCACCACGGATCTGCACCTGATCGATCAGCTCGAGGGCAGCGATCCCCTGCGGATGCTGCAACCGGGACAGGAGCTCACCTTCAAGCTCACCGAGAACGGCGAGCTGCACAGCCTCTATTACCCCCACAGTCTGGAGCAGGCGCTCAAGGTGAGCCGCAAGGAGGAGACCTTTGTCGCCCGCAACGTCAAGATCGCCCTCGACACCCGCGAACAGGTGAGCAAGGGGGAGATCCGCTCCAGCTTCTGGGGCGCAGCGGTGGATGCGGGGATGACCGAAGATCAGATCATGGACTTGGCCGCCATCTTCGGCTGGGACATCGACTTTGCCCAGGACTTGCAACCGGGAGACAGCTTCCGGGTGGTCTATGAAGACAAGTTCCGCGACGACGAGCGGGTCGCCTCCGGCGATATTCTGGCGGCGGAGTTCGTCAACCAGGGCACCGCCTACCGCGCCGTGCTCAATGAAGATGGCAACTACTACACCCCGGAAGGCAAAGCGATGCGCAAGAGCTTCCTGCGCGCGCCGGTCAACTTCAAATACATCAGCTCCAACTTCAACCCGCGCCGCCTCCATCCGGTGACCGGCAAGATCCGCCCCCACAACGGCATCGACTATGTGGCGCCGGTGGGCACCCCCATCATGGCGGCGGGCTCAGGCAGCGTGGTGGCCGCCGGTTACAACCAGTTCAACGGCAACTACATCTTTATCAAGCATGCTGGCAACTATGTGACCAAGTACCTGCACCTCTCCAAGCGCACCGTCAACAAGGGGCAGCGGGTGAAGCAGGGCCAGACCATCGGCACTCTGGGTGGCACCGGCCGCGTCACCGGCCCGCACCTGCACTACGAATTCGTGGTGGGCGGCATTCACAAGAACCCGCGCACCCTCACCCTGCCACAGGCAGAGACCCTGAGTGGACGCGAGCTGGCCAACTTCAAAAAGCTGGCGATGCCACAACTGGCCAAGCTCGATAACCCCGAGCTGCAGCTGGCCCAGAACAAGCGGGATAGTCGCGGCAACTAAGCCATCAGAGCTGGCAGGGTGAAGGCCCTGCCAGCCCCTTTTATTGAGCCCGCTCCTGGCAACCCGATTGAAGTGAACGCATGCCTTAGCGCCATATCTGATGGGTGTCGGGAACCGCCAGCAAGTGAGGAGAGCCAATGGCTGAACGCTATATCGGATTGATGTCAGGCACCAGCATGGATGGTATCGACGCCGTGCTGGTGATAATCGCCGGGGATGAACTGCGGGTCGAAGCGGCGCTTTGTCACCCCTGGCCGCAAGAGACCGCCCGCACGCTGCATGCCCTCTGCACCCCGGGCGACAACGAAATCGACCGCATGGGGGTGGCCGATAATCTGGTGGCGCGAGAGTTTGCCGCCGCCACCCACGCGCTGCTGGCCAAGGCGAAGCTTGAGCCCAAAGATATTCGCGCCATCGGCAGCCACGGCCAAACCATCCGCCACCGTCCCCAGCTCGGCTTTACCATGCAGATCGGCAATGCCGCCCTGCTGGCCGCCCAGACAGGCATCGACGTTATCGCCGATTTTCGCACCATGGATATGGCCCTCGGCGGTCAGGGGGCGCCGCTGGTGCCCGCCTTCCATCAGGCGCTGTTTGCCAAACCCGGCGCCCTGCGAGTGGTACTGAACCTCGGCGGCATCGCCAATATCTCGGTGCTGCCGGGCAATCCGGGCGGGGTATATGGTTTTGATACCGGCCCGGCCAACACCCTGCTCGATGGCTGGTATCGCCGCCATCAGCCCCACGGTGGCAGCTATGACGCCGGTGGCAAATGGGCCGCCAGTGGCAAGCCAATCCCGGCCCTGCTGGAGAAGCTGCTGGCTCACCCCTACTTCGCCGCCCCCGCCCCCAAGAGCACCGGACGGGAGATGTTTACCCTCGATTGGCTCGATGGGGAGCTGGCAGGCACTTCATACGCCCCCGTGGATGTGCAGCGCACCCTGCAGGCGCTCACCTGCCACAGCATCGCCCGCCAACTGCCCGCACGGCCCGAGTCAGTCGGTGCCAGCCAGCCGAAAGCCGAGCTGTTTGTCTGCGGCGGCGGTGCCCATAACGCCCCCTTGCTGAAGGAGCTGGCCAGCCTGCTGCCTGCATGGCGCATCGCCAGCACCGCCGAGCTGGGCCTTGCCCCCGACTGGGTGGAAGGCGCTGCCTTTGCCTGGCTGGCCATGCGCTTTGTTCACCGCAAGCCGGGCAATCTGCCCGCCGTCACCGGTGCCAGCCGTCCGGCTGTGCTGGGTGCTCTCTACCCCGCCCCCTAGATATCCCCCAGTACACACCAGATATGCAAATGACAACAGCCCCGATATAGGGCTGTTGTCATATCATGAACAGTGGCACTCTGGCCAACACCCGTTGTTACATGGCATTGGTGGACTCAAAAATTTTGTCGGCGGACGCTTCGACAAAGCCCGGATAGAGCACGCCATCCGGCTGCGGGTAGCGCAGGGCAAACTCGTAGAAGCAGCTCGGGATGGTACGTACCCCATCGCTGAACGGCACCTCGGCTTTGTCGGCCATAGTGGAGGATTGCTCCAGCATCACCTGCGGGTCCCCTTTCACTTCGCCACCCACGCTGTTGAGCACGAAACCCGCCGCCTTCAGCGCCTCATTGACCTGATGGATGGTGTCAAAATCCTTCAACTTGTTGATATTGACCGTGAAGTGGTTGGCACGATAGCCCCATGCCGCCATCCAGGCCGCGTACTCACTCTCCGCCAGCAGAGTCTGATAATCGGCATAGGAGACCTGCCAGGGGGCACCAGTGTAGAGAAATGCCGGGGTATCGGTCAGATGATCGGGCACCTGATCCGCCAGCTTATGGATAATGGCCTGTGCGCCTGCGGAGAGTTCTTCGACCTTCAGCTCACTGATAAACACCTTGGGAGCGTCCGGATCTTTGTGCTCAAAGTGCTTGGCGTAGAGCTTCTTGGCCTTGAAGACGTACTCGCCCTTCTGCTCGTAACCGAGCGCCAGGAAGTGGGCGGCCAGCTTCTCCAGCCCCAGCTTTGGCAGGTTATAGGTACGAAACGCCACGTGATCGTTGACGATGGGCTCGCCGCCACCCAGCAGGGTGTGCACCTTGAGGGCACTCGGAGTCACCTTGATGTAGTTGTCCCACAGATGGCTGAACAGAGTGTCGATATCCTTTTGCATCTATCTTTCCTTTGATTGCGGGTACGAAACGGGGCCCCGATGGGTGCCCCTTGTAGTTGTCCGTTTAGAAGAAGAGGCCCGGCGAGAGCTGCTCCGGCATAGCGGCTTTGCTGTCTTCGACAGAGGCAACCGGATACGCACAGTAGTCAGCAGCGTAGTAGGCACTTGCCCTGTGGTTGCCGGAAGCGCCGATGCCACCAAACGGCGCGGCACTGGAGGCGCCGGTGATGGGTTTGTTCCAGTTGACGATACCGGCGCGGATCCGCTTGAAGAAATGGTGCCAGTCCGCCTCCTTGTCCCCCAGCAGACCGGCCGAGAGACCGTAGCGGGTGGCGTTGCCCTGATCGATGGCAGCATCGAAGTCGTCATAGCGAATGAGCTGCAGCAGCGGGCCGAAGTACTCTTCATCCGGCAGCGCCTTGACTGCAGTCACGTCGATAATGCCCGGGGAGACAAAGCCGGTACCCGCTTCCAGGTGCTTGAGGGTAAGCAGGCTTTCACCGCCCAGCTGTTGCAGGTTGGCTTGCGCCTCGACCATGCCCAGTGCAGCACGTTCGCTTATCATCGAGCCCATGAACGGCTGCTCGGCGGCGTCATAGAGGCCGACCTTGATCTGGCTGACCACCTCGACCAGTCGATTGACCAGCGCATCGCCGCGCTCGCCGCGCTCGACAAACAGACGGCGGGAACAGGTGCAACGTTGACCCGAGGTGATAAATGCAGACTGGACGATGGCATGGACGGCGCCGTCGATGTCGCTCACCTCTTTCACAATCAGCGGGTTGTTGCCACCCATCTCGAGGGCCAGAATTTTGCCCGGCTGACCGGCAAATTGCTGATGGAGGAAATGACCGGTACGGGATGAACCGGTAAAGAAGAGGCCGTCGATATCGGGGTTGGCCGCCAGCGCCTTGCCGGTCTCGACCTCCCCCTGCACCAAATTGATGACCCCTTTGGGCAATCCGGCCTGCTGCCACACCTTGACCATGGCCTCAGCCACCATGGGGGTCAGCTCGGAGGGTTTGAATACCACGGCGTTACCCGCAATCAGCGCCGGGACTATATGGCCGTTGGGCAGATGGCCCGGGAAGTTGTAGGGGCCGAACACCGCCACCACACCGTGGGGCTTATGGCGGACAAACGCCTTGGCGCCCGGCATGGCATTTTCAACGGTGCCGGTACGCTCGTCGTGGGCACGGATGGAGATGGCAATCTTGCCCTGCATGGCGGCCACTTCGGTGCGGGTCTCCCACAACGGTTTGCCGGTTTCGCGGGCGATAGTCAGGGCCAGCGCCTCTTTCTGCTCGCCGAGCAGGTCGGCATAACGACGCACTATGGCCAGACGATCCTCAAGGCTCATGTCCGCCCAGTGGTAGAAGGCGGCACGGGCGGCCTTGACGGCGGCATCCACTTGCGCCGTGCTGGCGGCAGCCCCCTGCCAGATCACCTCGTTCTTGGCCGGATCGGTTGACTCGAACGGCTTGCCTTCACCGGCAAGCCACTGACCGTCGATAAATTGCACTAACTGGCTCATCCATTCACTCCCTGTCGCTGGCAGGCAGCCGAGGCTGCCTGTCTGATAATCGGTTTGCTTGTCCTGTTTGCCTCAGTCGAGGTCAACCACCCGCACCATGTCGCCATCCTGCACCTTGAGTGCCGCCGCCATCTTGGGCGGAATGATGGCTTCGTGCTTGTCGAGATCGACCCGGATATTGCCGTAGCAGGCGCGGTAATGTTCGAAACGGCTGTTGCAGATAAGGTGGGTCTTGCCACCGATGGGCTCGCCCACCAGCACCCGCAGCTTCTTGCTGCGGCGCACGCTGCGGATATTCTTCACGTCGCACTCGACGGTGGGGCCCGCATCGAAAATATCGACGTAGCCACGGTTCACGAAGCCCTCGTCCTGCAGCATCTTGATGGCCGGACGGGTCTTCTCGTGGGTCTGACCGATAACGGCCCGCGCCTCCTTGCTCAGCAAATTGACGTAGATGGGGTACTTGGGCATCAACTCGGCGATAAAGCGTTTCTTGCCGATGCCGGTCAGATAGTCGACGGTGGGAAAATCCATCGAGAAGAAATGGGTTTGCAGCCACTCGTAGAAGGGGCTGTGACCGTTGGCATCAGAGACGCCGCGCATCTCGGCGAAGACGGTCTCGTCAAACAGCTCGGGGTGCTCGGCCATAAACAGAAAGCGGTGCTTGGAGAGCAGGCGGCCGTTGAGCCCCTCGCGGGCACATTCGCGCAAAAACAGGGTGCAAAGCTCGGAGTTGCCGGTGTAGTCGTTGGAGAGAGTCAGCGTCTCGACCACATTGTAGATACCGAGTTTGGGCGAAGAGTGCACCACCTTGCCGATGTGGTAGTTGTAAAACGGCTGGGAGAGACCAACAGCCGCATCGATGGCGCAGGTCCCTACCATCTCGCCGGTCTCGAGATCCTCGGCCACGAAGAAGTAGAGGCAGTCCCCTTTGCCGGCCGGCTTGTCGGAAAAAGTTTGGGTAGAAGCGTCGATCTTGCGCTGCAGCAGCTCATCGTTGACGGGCAACGAGGTCATGCCGGTGCCGGACTCGATGGCGCAGGTCTTGAGCCCGGCAAAATCTTTTTGCTCGATGGGACGGATAACCAACATAAATGACAACTCCCTTTCATTGACGTCAGGTGGGGTCCCGGCTCCTGCCGGGAGGGCTCCCCACCTCAATTTGGATCAGGCGTTAACCACCTGGGCGACCGCTTTCTCGAAGCGGGCCAACCCCTCCTTGATGTCCGCTTCCGGGATCACCAGCGAAGGAGCAAAACGAACCACGTTGGTGCCGGCAACCAGCGCCATCAGCCCCTGATCGATGGAGGCCAACAGGAAGTCGCGCGAGCGCCCCTTGTACTCTTCGCTCAGAGCGGCGCCCAGCAGCAGCCCCTTGCCGCGGATTTCGCTAAAGCAGTGGTACTTGGCATTGATGGCTTCAAGCCCATCACGGAACAGCTGCTCGCGTTGCTTGATACCCGCCAACACCTCCGGGGTGTTGATCACATCGATCACTGCTTCCGCCACCGCACAGGCCAGCGGGTTGCCACCGTAAGTAGAGCCGTGAGTGCCCACTTTCAGGTAAGAGGCGATTTCGCTGGTAGTCAGCATGGCGCCGATGGGGAAACCGCCACCCAGTGCCTTGGCGCTGGTGAGGATGTCCGGCGTGACGCCAAGCCCCATGTAGGCGTAGAGCTCGCCGGTACGACCGACACCGGACTGCACTTCGTCATAGATGAGCAGGGCATTGTGCTTGTCGCACAGCTCGCGCACCCCTTTGGCAAACTCGTCGGTTGGACGAATGATGCCACCCTCCCCCTGCAGCGGCTCCATCACCACGGCACAGGTGTTGTCGGAGATCACCTCGGCCAGCGCGGCCAGATCGTTGTAGGGGACGTGGGTGATGTCACCGGGCTTGGGCCCGAAACCATCGGAGTAGGCAGCCTGGCCACCGACGCTGACGGTAAAGAAGGTACGACCGTGGAAGCCCTGATTGAAGGCGATGATCTGGGTCTTCTGCTCGCCAAACTTCTCGATGGCATAGCGGCGAGCCAGCTTGAGAGCCGCCTCGTTCGCTTCGGCGCCGGAGTTGCAGAAGTAGACCTTGTCGGCAAAGGTGGCGGCGACCAGCTTCTTGGCCAGACGCAGGGCTGGCTCGTTGGTCATGACGTTGGAGAGGTGCCACAGCTTCTCGCCCTGGGTTTTCAGGGCCTCGACCAGCTTGGGATGACAGTGACCCAGACCGTTGACGGCGATGCCACCGGCGAAGTCGACATACTCGCGCCCTTCCTGATCCCAGACACGTGACCCTTCACCACGCACCGGGATGATCTTGGCGGGCGCATAGTTGGGAACCATCACTTCATCAAACACTTCACGTGTCACTGCCAACAACTCTGACATATAGCTCTCCTTCGATTCGGCGACAGAATAATCCACCACCCAAAAGTTAAATCCGTGTAAACGTGACGGGATTATCACAGAAATAAAGTAAAAAGTCTGTAACAAGACGGCCTATAAGGAACAATGTTCGATTGACCTTGAGATTTTAGGCAACCGCATTGCATAACGACTCAGGGGGGCTTGGCAAGAGATAATTTGGGCTGGAAGGGGGCTGAATAAAGTGTCAGAGAAATTTTTTTTACCTTCTTTCAAACTTGAGAAGGTGATCACAAATTTTTATGAACAGGACAGAAAATTGGCCAGCAGCAAATGACCCTGTTCGCTCAAAATACTCTCCGGATGGAACTGAACACCCTCGACAGGAAGTGTCTTGTGGCGTAACCCCATGATTTCGTCAAACGAGCCATCGGCATGCTCGCTCCAGGCGGTGACCTCAAAGCAGTCGGGCAGCGTGTCGCGCTCCACCACCAGTGAGTGATAACGGGTCACCCGCAGCGGGTTGTTGAGCCCCTTGAACACCCCCTCACCTCGATGACGGATGAGCGAGGTTTTGCCGTGCATTACCTGACGGGCACGTATTACACGGGCGCCGAAGGCCTGCGCCAGTGACTGGTGGCCAAGGCAGACGCCAAGAATGGGTAGCTTGCCGGCAAAATGGGTGATGGCATCGAGGGAGATACCCGCCTCGTTTGGTGTACAGGGACCGGGAGAGATAACCAGAAAACGGGGGGATAACTGCTCGATATCGGTCAGCATCAATTCGTCATTACGCTTGACTACCACCTGTTGGCCCAGCGCACCAAAATATTGCACCAGATTCCAGGTAAAGGAGTCGTAGTTATCAATTAACAGCAACATGAGATAACCGGCGGCAGTAATTAACGATCGAGAAAACGACCCTGTTCCATTTCCCGCTCACGCTGACATTCGGCCAGATAGATGGCGGCAGCGATGGCAGCAGTCTTGTGATGTTTGTCGATGGCATTGGAGACCATCAATTGCAGGGTATTGAGGTTTTTCGCCTTGCGAAACTTGCGCAGCCAGTGACCTTTGTCACTCAGCTCTTCAATCGAGATATTTGGTTGAACAGACATGCGTACTCTTGGGGATATAACCCGGGTTGAAATAAAGAATTAAACAAAATACAACGTGGGAAAATAAAGAAAGCCAGGCAAATACCCAGCTCTCTTCTACTACACCTTCCCAGTATGTCAGGCTCGAGGAACGAAGCCGACTACATCATATACGCTGGTCAGGGTTTTTTCAGCTCTTTCACGCGCCTTTTGTGCCCCTTCGGCAAGAATCGCGATCAGATGGGCCTCATCCTGACGCAACTCGTGGAAACGAGCCTGGATCGGTTCCAGCAGCGCAACCACGGCTTCGGCGGTCTCGGTCTTGAGGTGACCATACATCTTGCCTTCGAAGTGCTGCTCCAGCTCCGGGATGGAGCGACCCGTCACCCCGGACATCAGGGTCAGCAGGTTGGAGACGCCCGGTTTGTTTTCCGGATCGAAACGCACCACCGCAGGCTCGTCGGAGTCGGTTACCGCACGCTTGATCTTCTTGACGATCTGCTTGGGATCTTCCAGCAAGCCGATGAAGTTGGCCTCGTTGTCATCCGACTTGGACATCTTCTTGGTCGGATCCTGCAGGCTCATCACCCGCGCCCCTTCGGTCGGAATGAAGGGCTCCGGCATGGTGAACACGTCACCATAGAGGTTGTTGAAGCGGGTGCAGATATCGCGGGTCAGCTCGAGATGCTGCTTCTGGTCGTTGCCGACCGGCACCTGATTGGCCTGATAGAGCAGGATATCGGCGGCCATCAGCACCGGATAACCGAACAGGCCGACGTTGACGTTGTTCTCGAAACGGGCGGACTTGTCCTTGAACTGGGTCATGCGCGACAGCTCACCCATCTGGGTGTAGCAGTTGAGGATCCAGCCCAACTCGGCATGCTGCGGCACGTGAGACTGGATGAAAACGGTGCTCTTCTTGGGATCGATACCGACCGCCAGATAGAGGGCAGCAGCATCGAGGCAGGCCTTGCGCAGGGCAACCGGATCTTGGCGGGTGGTAATGGCATGCAGGTCGACGATGCAGTAGAGGCAGTCGTACTCATCCTGCATATTGACCCACTGACGCAACGCGCCCATGTAGTTGCCGATGGTCAGCTGACCGGAGGGCTGCGCCCCGCTCAATACGATTGGTTTGGTCATAAGAGTAGTAATCCTTGTAATTCAGCCAGTCCGGCGACGCGCTTAGCTCAGCAGCGCATCGAGCTGGGAAAAGTGTTCGAACACCCAGTCAGGCCGGGAGTCGGCAATGGGGCGACCATAGTTGTAACCGTAGGTCAGGCCCACAACCTTCATGCCGGCCGCCTTGGCCGCCAGCACATCATTTTCGGAGTCGCCCACCATCAGAGTGCGAGCCGGGCTCACCCCCAACTCCTGGCAAGCGTGCAGCAAGGGCTCCGGGCTCGGCTTCTTGACCGGCACACAGTTGCCGCCAAGCCAGAGTTCGAAACAATCGCTGATGCCAAGGGCATCGAGGATAGGGGCCACGAAATCGCTCGGCTTGTTGGTGACGATCGCCTGCTTATAACCCAGGGTTTGCAAACGGCGCAAACTCCGGGCAACCCCATCATACATAGCCAGCCCCTGCAGCAAACAGGCGTTGTAGTGCTGGAAAAAGATCGGACGGGCCTTGGCAAACAGCTCGGGGTCGGCCTCGCGATAGGCGATCGCCCGCTGGATCAGCTTGTCGGCGCCGTTGCCAACCCAGGTACGGATCACCGCTTCATCAGCTTGTTCCAAACCCAGATCAGCCAGAGTCAGATTGACCGCCAGCGCCAACTGGGCGGCGCTGTCGATCAGGGTGCCGTCCAGATCGAACAGCACCAAATCAAATGCGCGCTCAGCGTGTGACATGAGCCAGCTCCGCACGCATCTTGTCGATCACCGCCTTGTAGTCAGGCTGGCTGAAAATGGCCGAGCCGGCGACAAACATGTCGGCGCCCGCTTCGGCGATCTCGCGAATGTTGTCGACCTTCACCCCGCCATCGATCTCGAGACGGATATCGCGGCCGCTCTCGTCGATCAGACGACGCACCTGACGCAGCTTGTCGAGGGTGCCGGGGATGAAGCTCTGGCCACCGAAGCCCGGGTTGACCGACATCAGCAGGATCACGTCCAGCTTGTCCATCACATACTCGAGGCAGGAGAGCGAGGTAGCAGGATTGAGCACCAGACCCGCCTGGCAGCCCATCTCCTTGATGAGGCCCAAAGAGCGATCAACGTGATCGGACGCTTCCGGATGGAAGGTAATGAGGGAAGCACCGGCCTTGGCAAAATCAGGAATGATGCGATCCACCGGCTTGACCATCAGGTGCACGTCGATGGGGGCCTCGATACCGTAGTCACGCAGCGCCTGACAGACCATGTGGCCAATGGTCAGGTTGGGGACATAGTGGTTGTCCATCACGTCGAAGTGAACCACGTCGGCACCGGCAGCCAGTACCTTGGCTACATCGTCACCCAGACGGGCAAAATCGGCAGAGAGGATCGAGGGGGCAATCAGAAAGTCTTTCATCAGCATCATCCATTGGCAGCCAGGGAGAAAAAGCGGCGCAATTTTAACGTAAAAGGCGGGCGAAAACGACTCGAATGCGGGGTAAATGGGGCAATCACCTACCCTCCCCCAGCAACCCGGGTTATAGGACATCGGCACGGGCGCGGACTCGCCCATAAAAAACGGCGCCCCTGGGGCGCCGCATGGTCTGTTACGTCAGTGGCAGCAGTTCACTGTCGCTGGGATAGTAGCCCTGCTCCGGTTCGATTCCGGGCGGATAGAGCGCCAACAATTCGGCCACCTTGTTGCGGGTGCCGCCGTTGCGACTGATGGTGCGCTTGACCAGGATTTCGTCGAGGCGGGCACCGCGATAAAGCTCACGAGTCAGCTCGATATCGTGGTTGCTGATCAGCACCGGCACCCCTTTGTGAGCGGCTGTGTGGCGGGCCAGTCGCGCCAGGATCGCCTGATCATCCAGGGTAAACCCGCCGGAGGCATAGGTGGTGAAGCTCGCCGTAGTGGAGAGCGGCGCATAGGGTGGATCACAATAGATAACCCAATCCTCTTCGGCTCGCTTGATGGCATCGGCGTAGCTCTCGCAGATAAAGGTCGCCTTCTGCGCCTTTTCGGCAAAGGCCCACAGCTCTTTTTCCGGGAAATAGGGTTTCTTGTAGGAACCGAACGGCACGTTGAAGCCGCCCTTCTTGTTGTAGCGGCACAATCCATTGAAACCGTGACGGTTGAGAAACAGGAACAAGAGTGCCCGCTCGAAGGTGGTCTCGGTCTGATTGAACTGGGTACGCAGCCGGTAATAGGCCGCCTTGTGGTTGTGCTCTGCCACAAACAGCTTGCGCGCCTCGGCAATGAAACTGTCCGGCGTCAGCTTGAGGTGGTTGTACAGGCAGATCAGATCCGGATTGATGTCGTTGAGCACATACGCGTCGTAGTCGGTGTTGAGAAACACTGACCCGGCCCCGACGAAGGGCTCCAGCAACACACGCCCGGCCGGCAGGCGCTCGGCAATCTCTTCAACCAGGGAGTATTTTCCCCCGGCCCATTTTAAAAAAGCGCGTGTTTTTTTCATGGAAATCCGGTGTGTAAGAAGGCAAGACCCAAAAAGGGGGACGATTCTACCCCCTTATCCGGTATCAAGGCTATTGCTTCAGCTCTTTTTGTACCTGTGCAAACGACTTGGGCCAGGGCTGGCCTTTCAGCAAGGCTGGCGGAAGCTTGCGAATGGCACTCTTGGCCTGGGTCAGACCGGCATAATCCCCTTGCAGCACCACGTACCAGGGGCTGCCACGGAATTTGGTTTGATAGACCCATACCTTACCCGCCAGACCATGCTCGGCGACAAATTGATCCACCGCCTTGGTGTTGCTCGCCCCCATCAGCTGAACGCTGTAGTGGTTGCGCGGCTTCTTGTTCAAGGTGGCGACCGGTGTCAGGGCTACTTTGGGTGCTGGCGCGGCAACCGGCTCATTGCTGGCGGTTTTGGAGGTAGCAGCAGGCGTTGCGGTTGTCGCCGGATTCTGTGCTTTGGCGGTACTGGCTGGCGCCGTGGTTGCGATTGCACCACTGGGGGCTGTGCCACTCGGGTTCTTGCCGGTCAGCTCGTCCACCACGTCAGTAGGCAGAGCGCCGCTCACCTTGGGTTCGGTCATCAGCTTTTGCACGACCTCGTCGGAGATCACCACCCGACGCCCTTCGTAATTGGTTGATTCGGTGGTAACGGTTTCGCTCTCCACCGATTTGGGCAGCACTTTCGCCTCAGGCTGCCAATCCTTCACAACCCCATTGGGATTACTGGCTGCATCGCGGTTTTGCGCGCCTTGTGCAGCGGTATCGGTATTCGAACCGCCTGCGGTGAGGGGATCGCCTCCCGCTACCGGGATCGGCAATGCCGTGTTCTGCGCCGGATCCTGCAGCGCCGGTTTGCTTTCATTGTCAAACAGCGCAGGTAGCAGGTAGCTCAAAGCCAGCAGGCCGCCAGCGACCAGCGCGATAGCGGTGGCAATCTTCTTGACAGGCAACTCCGCCTGACGCTTCTTGGGCCTTCTGTCGGTCATGATATCCTCCAGTAACTGCATGATGGTGGACGGATGTCCATTCGCCGTTTTCAGGATCTCCTCCACTTGCGGCTTGGGCAAGAGGGTCGCCGGGATCTTGAGCTCTTTGGCTTTCTCATACAAGAAGATGCGCTGCTCGGGCGGGCTCAGGGGCGGCACTTCCAGCTCAAGGGCTGGCATGGCACGCCCTTTGAGCTGCGGCCGTTGGGTACGACACCAGACGTCACTGCCCGAGACGATAATGGCCAGCTGATGGGGCGCCGCCAGAGTATCGTTATGACGGATGATCGCCCACAACTCTCCTAGCAATTCGGCCGGCAACTGGTCGGCACGCTCTATCAGTAGCAACAGGGTGGCAGGCTTGCTCCCCTCCAGCATGCGAAAGAAGCTCTCCGCCAGCGCATCCTGTGGATTGAAGAGCGGGCGCGCCACCACCTGTGGTAGCAACAGCTGGCGCACATCCACCATCTTCATGGCAGGCGTACCGATCAGGCTTACCACCCGCACTTTTTCCGGTAACACGCCGAGCAGGGATTCGCACAGCGTACCGCGACCACAACCGGGTTTACCGGATAGAAAAATGAAAGGGTGATTGAATTCAATCAGATGCAGCAGCCGGTCAACCAGCTGCCGCTGGGAAGGAAGTTTTAGCAGTTTATTCGTCACGACCAGACTCGATCACCGCCAGCAACTCGGCATCGGACACATCCCCCACCACCTGCGCATGGCCGATGCCAACCGGCAACACCAGACGCAGCTTGCCTTCCAGCACCTTCTTGTCACGGCGCATATGGCGAATAAAGGCGGCGAAATCCATCTCGGCAGGCGCATGAATGGGCAGATTGGCGGCCAGCAGCAGGGCGCGCACTCGCGCGACGTCCTCTTCGCTCATATCGCCACGGGCCTGCGCAGTCCAGGCTGCCAGCATGGTGCCGGCGGATACTGCTTCACCGTGCAGCCAGTTGCCATACCCCTGCTCGGCCTCGATAGCATGACCAAAGGTGTGACCCAGATTGAGCAGCGCACGGATGCCGTGCTCGGTCTCATCCTGACCGACCACATCGGCTTTGATCTCGCAGCAACGTTTGATGGCGTAGACCAGCGCGGCAGATTCCAGCTGTTGCAGACGCACCATGTTCTGCTCCAGCCAGCTGAAGAAATCAGCATCCCAAATGATGCCGTACTTGATCACCTCGGCCATCCCCGCGGCAAATTCGCGGGCTGGCAAGGTACTCAGACATTCGGTATCGATAACAACTTGTTTGGGCTGATAAAAAGCCCCAATCATGTTCTTGCCGAGGGGGTGGTTGACAGCGGTTTTACCGCCGACAGAGGAGTCAACCTGGGAGAGCAGGGTGGTCGGGATCTGGATAAAAGGAATGCCACGTTGATAGCTTGCTGCCGCAAAGCCCACCACATCCCCGATCACACCGCCCCCCAGAGCGATGAGGGTGGTATCACGCCCATGGTTGGTTTCAAGCAGAGCAGACATGATCCGCTCAATGGTCGCCAGGTTCTTGTATGCCTCACCGTCAGGCAGGATCAGGGATTCAACCTGAAAACCGGACAGCAGTGCCATTACCCGTTCAAGATAGAGCGGGGCAACGACCGTGTTGGTCACTATCATCACCCGCCTGCCTTTGATGGTCGATCCCAGCGCCTCGGGGCGCTGCAACAACCCGGCAGCTATCTCGATAGCATAGCTGCGCTCACCCAGTTCAACCTTCAACCGTTCCATGGACGTCCTCTTGATTACATACCGATCAGCTTCACAATCTGATTGGCAACGATCTTTGCGCTTTGATCATCTGTCTGGATAACAAAGTCAGCCACTTCTTCATAAAGGGCGTTGCGCTCTTGTGCCAAACGCTCAAGCACCTCACGCGGCGGCTCTTCGGTCTGTAGCAGAGGACGGCGTTTGTCTCGCTGTGTGCGCGCCAACTGCTTTTCAATGGTGGTTTCGAGGTAGACCACGATGCCACGAGCAGACAACTTGTTGCGGGTTTCCCGGCTCTTGATGGCACCACCACCGGTTGCCAGCACGATACCCTGCTGCTCAGACAATTCGCTGATCACCTTCTCTTCGCGAATACGGAAACCCTCTTCGCCTTCAACATCAAACACCCAGCCGATATCGGCACCACTGCGGCGCTCAATCTCATGATCTGAGTCGAAAAACTCCATATGCAGTTGTTCTGCCAGATGTCTACCTATGGTGCTCTTGCCCGCACCCATGGGACCTATCAGGAAAATATTGCGTTTCTCAGCCATGTTTTTTCGTTAGTAATTACAAACTGTACGACCCCGATGAATACTGGATCGGGGTACCTATGAACCTTATCTTGCGATGGATCAGGAGGGGGATTATCTCAATAGATATCGGGACTGGCAACCGCAGCCCTTACGCCCCAACCTCATTGGGGCGTAAGGTTATATGTGTTTTACCTTCACATGTAAAGCCTTCAGAAGGCGTCGGTGACTATCTTGGGGGTCACGAAAATCAGCAATTCCCGCTTTTTGTTCTCGCTGGTGGTCTTGCGAAACAGGGCCCCCAATCCGGGTATATCGCCCAGCAAAGGCACCTTGGTCACATCACTTTTGATAGTCTGCTGATAGATGCCGCCGAGTACCAGAGTCTCACCATTGTTCACCAGCACCTGTGTCGTGATGGACTGAGCATTGATGGAAACCGCATCACCGGTACCGGTCGGTACGGTTTCGCCCTTGGTATCCTGGGTGACGGTCAGGTCGAGAATCACACGATTGTCAGGGGTGATCTGCGGTGTAACCTTCAGGCTCAGCACTGCCTTCTTGAAGGTGACCGAGGTTGCACCACTGGAAGAGGACTCCACATAGGGGATCTCGGTACCCTGTTCAATCAATGCCGGTTTCTGATTAGCCGTGGTCACCCTCGGACTGGCGATAATCTCGGCCTTGCTCTCTTTTTCCAGCGCCGACAACTCGAGATCCAGCAAGGTGCCATCAGCCAGACGGGCAACCTGGAATGCCAAAGTACCGGCAGCATTGGTCACCGGCAGGTTGACGTTCAACCGATCGTCAGCTGATGGCCGGGGATTGATAGCCGAACCGCCGTTGTTATTACCTGAGCCATCATTCCCCTCAATAGAGCCGGACGTGCTATTACCATGTCCATCATTCTTGGTCACCCCCCAACGCACGCCAAGCGCCTCATCAAAACCGTCGTCGATGGTCACCATGCGTGCTTCAATGACGACCTGCTTGACCGGAATATCCAGAATATCGAGCATCCGCTTGATGCTGCTGATCACTTCAGCCGTATCTTTGACCACCAACACGTTGGTGCGCTCATCCACACTCACCGCGCCACGTGGCGACAGCAACTTGGTACTCTCGGATGAGAGCAGAGCAGCTACTTCGGATGCTTTTGCATAGTTAATCTGCAAGTATTCGGTATATAACTGGGCCAAATCGGCCACCTGATTACGGCTCTCTAACTGCTGTTTCTCCCGTGCCGCAATCTCTTCAGCCGGAGCAACCAGCAGGATGTTGTTATCAAGCCGCTTATCCAGACCACGTACTTTCAAAATGATGTCAAGCGCCTGCTCCCAGGGCACACCATCCAGTCGTAATGTCAGATTGCCGGCTACAGAGTCGGTGGTCACCAGATTGAGGTTGTTGAAATCTGCGATAAGCTGCAGCACAGTACGGACTGGAATATCCTGGAAGTTCAATGAGATAGGCTTTCCTTGGTACTGCCTTGAGGACGCCGATGCCGCCTGACGTTTTTTCACCTCGATAATGAAAAGTTTATCGGCCTGATCGTAACGGTAATCAAATTGACCATTAACCGACAGTTCAAATAGAGTGTCACTGCCTTGTCGAGACACCTCAACCTGAGAGACCGGCGTTGCAAAATCCTGCACGTTGATCAGATTAAGCAAACCATCGGGCACCCTAGTGCCATGAAACTTGGCTAGTACGGTCTGGCCGCGGCTGCTCACATCGACGGCAGCCGAGCTGTTGTCCAGCGTGACCAGAAACTCCCCCTGGCCATCCTTGCCACGACGAAAATCCACCCCAGTCACCGAGTTGAAATAGGCTCCACTCCCACCGTTCTGATAGTTGCTGAGCAATGGTTTACTGGCGGTAGGAGTAGCAACAGGGGAGCTGACAGGTGTCACAGGTAGTGACTTGGCAACTACCTGAGAATTGAGTAGTGCCGAGGGTGCTGGTGTGGCCAGCATTGCAGAGGACGCTGTTACAGCAGGAGCAATCAGAGCACTATCACCATTATTCAGGGCAGATGAGGTCCCATCCCCCAGGGAAACCAGCAACTTGTTACCCTGCTGCTGAACCTGATAGGGAGCCAGCTGATCGAGCGCAATTTTGATGTCAAGGCCAGCCCCCTTCCCTTCCACCTTAATATTGTCTACCCCCTGACGCTGAATAGGCAGCGGATTTACCTTGAGCGCCCCCACGGCTCCAGGCACATGCAGCAGAAGCTGATTAGGTTGATAAGAGAGGCGATCGGTAAAGCCACTCACAGGCTCGCTGAAGCTGAGCTCCAATTGCAACTGATCTGCCAACAATGGATTAACTTTTATCTCTTGCAAGGTTGCCACTGCCCAAGCCTGGCTGAAGGCACTGGCGCAAAACAGCAAAGCCACTTTTGTTAGACTGTCTATGGTTGTTCTCATTGCTGTTCGTCCCTGATTATTGTTTTTCTTGCATATTGGCCATCGCCAACTGGGTTTCTCTTGTTACCCAGCACCCCTTTCCATCCGGAATGGTTTCCAGCAAATCCACAGCCGTAGGAGTAATCTTGATGACTCGCCCCTGATCGAGCCCCATATACTGGTTGAGCCCGACCCGTATGGATTTTCCATCGGGTGTGCTGATCAGGGCCCACAACTGCCCGGCCTTGCCCAAAGAGCCATGCATTGACAAGCTGGCGAGGGAGTAGTTTTCCAGCACCTCTTTTTCTCTGTCCATCATAACCTGCGCGCAATCAGGTTTCACTTGGGAGGCATTCGCTCGTCCGACACTTGCTTCTGGTTGAGGCATCATGAAAGGGCTACGCAGGTCACGTTGTTGATAGTGCATGGGGGAAAACGGTTTCAACTGGGGTAACGGTTCAATCGGCACAGGAGGTCTTGCCTTGATTTGGGCAATATAGGAATCCATCTCCTCCTGACCACCACACGCCGCCAGCAAGAGAGCAGGTAACAAGCAGCAGATGCGTCTCATTGTTTCTGCTCCACTGTTTTACCATTGTACTTATATGTTTTGGCAAGCATCGACATAGAAATCAGGTCTCCTGGATCCTTGCTCTGACTCAAGGTAAAGGAGTCGAGAATAACGATACGAGGCAAGGCCGCCATATCTGCTGTAAATTTGCCTATCTGATGATAATCACCCACTACCTCGATCCTCATAGGCAGTTCGGTAGAAAATTCGTGCTTGACTTCTGGTTCCCAGTTGATGCGATTCAGTTTCAAGCCATTATCGGTGGCAATAAAGCTGATATCGTCAAGCAAGCCGGCAACCTCATGGGTATTTGGGAGTTGTTTAAGCTGAGTATCGACCAACTGCTCGAGCTGGATCATTTGTGCCTTGTAGGCTCCCAGGTTAGCTGCCAGCATCGCCTTGCTTTCAAACTGACTTTTCAGCTCTGTCTCTCTGGCACTCTCGTTAGTCAGATTGCCCAATGAATTGGCTATCACATAGTAATAAATAGCACCACCAGTCAATACACAGCACAGCAGGATAAAGACCGCTTTAGCCCATTTTGGCCAGCTCGCGATGTCATTCAGATCAAGCTCGTTGAGTTGCTGAAGATTCATTTGCTCTCCTTGGCCATATCCCCGGCAGCCGCGGCGTTACTGGCAATCAGGAACATCATCGAGAATTGGCTCAACGATACCGGTGAGACCTCTGATGCAAAAATTGTGCTGATTTTTGACTGCCCCAACCAACCGGAGCCATCGATTCGACGCATCATGCTGGCCACTCGGCCATAAGCTTCTGTCTTGCCATTGACATCGATAATGTTGTTTTGCAATGAGAGGGTATTAAGATAAACCCCATTGGGTACCAGAGAGGGGAGCTGGTTAAAGAGGCGAACAGGCACATTCCTCCGCATCTGTAGATGTTCGATAAGCTGCATCCTATCGATCAGCTCTTTGCGACGCTCCTTGAGCAAACGAATCTCACCTAATTGCGCATCGAGGATGGTCATCTCCTGAACCAACCGCTGATTGCGCTGCTGCTGGGCGGTAATCTGGCGCTCGACCAGCCAGTTGGCAAAGAGACTCAGTGCGACAGTGACCAACACGAAAAGCCCAAGCAGGGCTCCGAACTGTTTCTTTTGACGCTGAGCCCGGGCCTCGCGCCAAGGGAGAAGGTTTATATTTGACATGGTGTAAAACTCCTCAGAGCCAACCCGAATGCCGTCATATATTTAGCTCCATGTACCAGGTCTGCGTTCCCTTTCGGTTTTCCAAACAGGGTGAACAAATCCGGATGAAGTACCTCGCAATTGGCTTCTTCTTTTATTTGCACCAACAAGCCAGGTAGTAAACTACCACCCCCGGTCAGCACCAACTTGGCAATATCGCGGTAGCCTGACGAGCTGCAAAACAGCTGGATATTACGCCGCACCTGTTGTAGGAGCGAGTTGATATGTGGCATCAGCACGTCCAGCTCATGGTCAACAGGTAAAGTACCTTTGGTCTTGGCTTGTTCAGCCTCATCAAGGGTCATGCCATAAAAGGATGAGATGGCCTGGCTATATTGATCACCGCCGAAATTCTGCAATCGAGAGTAGATCACCTCCCCCTTAACCAAGGCGGCGAAAGTCATGGCACTGGCACCAATGTCGATCACTCCGATCGGTCGCTCACTCTCCTGCAACTCGGGCAAACAGGCCACTACGGCTCGTCCAAGTGCATGTGCCCCCACATCGACTACCTTGACGGCAATGCCTGCCTCAGCGAGGGCACTGACACGACCATTGACACTCTCTGTTCGAGCGGCACTCAGCAGAACATCCTGACGATCTTCACTGGCATTGGTGCCCAGCACCTCAAAATCGAGACTGACTTCATCAAGGGGGAAGGGAATGATCTGCTCGGCCTCCAGCTGCACCTGGCTCTCCAACTCCTTGTCACCGAGACGGGCATCAATCTGAATTACCTTGGTGATCACGTTGGAACCAGTCACTGCAGTCGCTGCATAATCGCTATGGCCAGAGATAAGACGCTTGAGGTTTTTCAAAGATGGGCTGACCCGCTCGATATCCTGCAGCTGGTAGTCAACCAGTGTTCCTTTCGGGGTGACAACCTCGGCTACAGATTCAATATGCAGCTTGCCGGGACGGCCACTGAGCGTAACGGCCTTGATGGTCTGGCTACCGAAATCAATGCCCGCCAGGGGGAGGAGGGATCCCTTATTAAATAGCCCAAACATATACACATCCATGCGTTATTGGGTTTTATACCTGAATTGAGTGTAGGACACTCTATCATATGAGAGCTTGACCCATCCTAAATGCTCTAACTATCAATGTCATAAAGTTTATACCGAAAAGTGACCCACCTCGCTTTCTTGAGATGAAGGCGGCACCTTGGTTATTGCTCAGCGTAGTGCTAACCTCTCGCATCCTGTCGATGGGTGACTTGCCACAGGAAAACCTCGAATTCCAGATGGCAAAAGGGCTATACTCTGCGCCCGTTGGCTAAATTTAAGACGATTGGTAGTTCTTCCATGCTGAAATGGCTCGTTCGCCTGTTTATTGTCATGATGCTGGGTGCTGTGCTGGGTGTTGCCAGCCTCATCGGTATCTACTTCTATATAAAACCCCAACTGCCCGATGTCACCGCACTGCGTGATGTCAAACTGGCAACCCCGATGCGGGTCTACAGCAGAGATGGGGAGTTGATCGCCCAATATGGCGAAATCCGTCGCATTCCGTTGCGCCTGGATGAAATCCCCCAGCCAATGATCGATGCAGTACTGGCAACCGAAGATGCCCGCTTCTATGAACACCCTGGCATTGACCCCATCGGCATCATTCGCGCAGCCTCCGTCTGGGCCGTATCTGGCCATGCCCGTCAGGGCGCGAGTACCATCACCCAGCAGGTTGCCCGCAACTTCTTCCTGAGTAATGAGAAAACCATCATCCGCAAGATCAAGGAGGTCTTTCTGGCCTGGCGGATCGAGCAGAATCTCTCGAAAGACGAGATCCTCGAACTCTACCTCAACAAGATCCCTCTCGGTTATCGCTCCTTCGGGATCGGTGCTGCGGCTCAGGTTTATTTTGGTAAAGAGGTCAAGGATCTGGGGCTGGACGAGATCGCCATCATTGCCGGTCTGCCCAAAGCCCCCTCCATGCTCAACCCCATCCGCTCCCCCGAACGCGCCTTTGCTCGCCGCAACGTTGTGCTGGGCCGGATGCTGGAGACCGGCAAGATCACCCAGGCCCAATTTGACGAAGCCTCCAAAATGCCGATCAAGGCCCGTTTTCACGGCGCCGAAGTGACCCTGCACGCCCCCTATCTGGGGGAAATGGTTCGCCAGAAGATGGTCGAGCAGTTCGGTGAAGATGCCTACACCATGGGCCTGCACGTCTATACTACCGTCTCTGCCGAACGCCAGCGGGCGGCCAGACAGGCGCTGCTGGATGGCGTCTTTGCCTACGATATGCGTCACGGCTATCGTGGCCCGACGGCTCAGTTGTGGAAGGCTGGTGAGTCAGCCTGGGATTACGAACAGATCGTGGCCCACCTTGGCAAGCAGCCCACTTATGATCCGCTGATGGCGGCGGTCGTGACCAAGCTCGGTGACCGGAGCGCAACGCTGGTACTGAAAAATGGCAAGGAAGCAGAGCTCGGCTGGAACGGCATTAAATGGGCCCGCTCCTTTATTACCGACGACCGTCAGAGCTATGCCCCGAAATCGGCGCGCGATGTACTAAAAGTCGGCGCCCAGATCTGGGTGCGGGAAGAGGGCGAAGAGTTGCTGCTGTCCCAAATCCCGGACGTCAACGCCGCGCTGGTTGCCATGAATCCGAAAAATGGGGCACTGGAAGCACTGGTCGGGGGGTTCAGCTTTGAGCTCTCCAAATTCAACCGGGTCGATCAAGCTCGTCGCCAGATTGGTTCCAATATCAAGCCTTTCCTTTATGCGACCGCGCTGGAGCACGGCTATACCTTGGCGTCGCTCATCAACGATGCGCCGATCAACCAGTGGGATCCGTCAAAAGGGCCCATGTGGCAGCCCAAGAACTCCCCGGCCGTTTATGATGGTCCCACCCCGCTGCGTCTGGGTCTGGCCAAGTCCAAGAACGTGATGTCGGTTCGACTGATGCGCGCCATCGGTCTGGATACCTATATAGATGGTCTGACCCGCTTTGGCTTCCCTCGCGACTTCATCTCTCCCCATGAGTCGCTGGCACTGGGCGCTGCCGAATTCACCCCCCTCGAGGTGGTACGTGGTTACTCGGTACTGGCCAACGGTGGCTTCCTGGTGACACCATATTTCATCGACAAAGTGACCGACAGCCTGGAGAACACCCTCTATCAGGCCAATCCCGCCATCGCCTGCAGCAATTGCGAACAGCAGACGGCGTCCGAACAGAGCACACAGTCACAGCCAACTGTTGATGGCACAGCACAAGATGGCTCTCAGACTCCTCTCGCACCGCTCATAGCCCCGCATACCATAAGTGCCCAGAGCGCATTCCTGATCACCGACACCCTGAGCACAGCCATCTGGGGTGGCAACGGCTGGCGTGGTACCGGCTGGCGTGCAGCCCGCGACCTGAAGCGTCACGACATCTCCGGTAAAACCGGTACCACCAACGAATCGCGGGATGCCTGGTTCTCCGGCTACACCCCGGACATAGTCGCTACTTCCTGGATCGGTTTTGACAACCACCAACGTGGCCTTGGTCGTGCCGAATTTGGTGGTGGCGCCGCACAGCCTATCTGGATCGACTTCATGAAAGTCGCTCTCAAAAAGCTACCGGAGCACAAGATGCCGGTTCCCGAGGGGATCATGACGGTGAAGATTGACAGCGAAACAGGCCTGCTGGCGACCAGTGGTGGCACCGACGAATACTTCAAGGAAGGTACTGAGCCGACCCGTTACGCTGCGCCCAGCTCGGACGGCAATCAGGTCTACGGCGGCGACAACCCAGATATGGAAGGGCCTGTCTCTACCGACGATATCTTCTAGGTCGCTTTTGCGGCAGAAGCAGAACCGGCAGCCTTGGCTGCCGGTTTTTTATTGGGCCAACTGCTTGCGCATCAATGTAGTGATCGTGGCCGCCAACTCGTTGAAACAAGGGCGACGCACCGAGTAGTGGCGATAGAGCAGCGAGATAGTCCGCCCTGGCACCGGGTCGACCACGGGTCGATAACTGACTCCTCCCTCATCATGATCGGCAGGTACGGCCAGCTTTGGTACCAGAGTCATGCCGCTACCGGCAGCTACCATGTTGCGCAGGGTCTCGAGACTGGTACCCTTGAAGCGCTGATCTTCACCTATCCCACCAGCAAAACAGAATCCCATCGCCTGATCCCGCAAACAGTGGCCATCGGCCAGCATCAGCAATTTCTTGCCCTTGAGATTGCCGAGCGGCACCTGTCTGGCCTGTGCTTCGGGGTGATGGCAAGGCACCGCCAACCACATCGGCTCGTGGTAGAGCTGGATTGAACCAAACCCCTCCATCCCCGGCATCTCGGCCAGAATGATGCAATCCAGCTCCCCCTCTTCCAGCCGCTTGAGCAGGGTCTGGGTTTGCTCCTCATAGAGGTAGAACTCCAGCTGGGGGAAACGCTCACGCAGGGCCTGGATAATGCGGGGCAACAGATAAGGGCCCACAGTCGGAATAAAGCCGATATGGATCTCCCCGGACATCGGCTCGGAAAAATGCTGGCCGATGCTCTTGAGCTCACGCACCTCCTTGAGCACCCGACGCGCCTGATGAGCCATGGCATCGCCAGCCGGGGTAAACAGCACCTTGCGCGAGGTACGTTCGATCAGAATGACACCGAGTTCATCCTCCAGCTTGCGCAGCTGACCACTCAGGGTAGGTTGACTGACAAAGCAGCGTTCGGCGGCTTTGCGAAAATGTTTTTCCTCATCCAGCGCCACCAGATATTCGAGATCGCGAAGATTCATACAGCAAGAGTCCTGCCTGGAAAATGGGCCATCAGCATGCACAATATCACCCGGCGGAACAAGTCATCGGCTCGCTCTGGCCCTCGGAAATAACAAAGCCCGATCACCTCGCGGCAATCGGGCTGTTTGACTCGACAAGGGATTACACCCTGAAACGGCGCACCATATCCTGCAACTGGCTGGCCAAATGGTTCAACTCGTTGCAAGCTTGAGCCATCTGGGTGGCACCGGCCGCCACCTCTTCGGAGGCGTGGCTGATATTGACCACGTTGCGGTTGAGCTCCTCACTCACCGCCCCCTGCTCTTCGGTGGCTGTCGCAATCTGGATATTCATGTGGGAGATGCTGCTGACCGAGCCACTGATCTGGGAAATGGACTCTCCCGCCTCCCGAGCGGTAGCTACAGTGGTGTTCATCAGCTCCTGACTCTGTTGCATGGTACTGCCCGCCTGTTCGGCACGCTGCTGCAACTCGGCAATGATGGTATTGATCTGGGAGGTGGAGTCCTGAGTGCGCTTGGCCAGCGTACGCACCTCATCAGCCACCACCGCAAACCCCCGTCCCTGCTCACCGGCACGGGCCGCTTCAATGGCCGCGTTCAATGCCAGCAGGTTGGTCTGTTCGGCAATGCCGCGGATCACCTCCAGCACCATGCCGATATTGCGGCTATCATCGCCCAGTTGCCGGATCACCACTGCAGTGCTCTCGATGGCCCCTGCCACCCGCTCGATGCGCAAAATAGAGTCATTAACAGTCTTGGCCCCAATCTCTGCGGTTTCGCTGGCCGAGGTGGCGGCACTGGCGGCATCGCTGGTGTTGCGAGAAACCTCCTGCACCGTGGCCTGCATCTCGTTCATCGCGGTTGCCAGCTGATTAAGTTCATGCTGCTGGGCACTCATGTTGGCCGCTGACTGCCTTGCTACCGAGCTCATCTCTTCGGTGGCCGAACTCAGTTGCACCACTGAGCCCGAGACTTCACTGACCAGGGTGCGCAAATTGGTCTGCATCTCGCCAAACCCTTTGGCAAGGGTGCCCAGTTCATCATTGTTGAACTGCTGCATATCGATGCGGGATGTAAGATCGCCGGAGGAGACACGGCGAGTCTGCTCCAGAAGGGCCATCACCGGATTGCGGATCTGGGCGGTCAACAGCCAGGCAATCACCACCACAAAACCCAGCGTCACTAGGCTGACAATAATGCTCATGGTTCTGGCATTGCTATACATGGCCGCAATGTCTTTCACCATCTCATCGGCAATCTCGTTATTGATCTCCCGCAAACGATAAGACTTGGCACCAACCTCTTCCAATGCGGCACGAGTCTCGTTTTTGCGCAGACTTCTGACTTTATCCAGATCGCCAGCAGCAAAGGCATTTAGCAGCTGGTCATGCACCGAAAAATACTTGGCCCCCGCCGCAACCACCTGCTCATAAACCTGCTTCTCTTCACCAGTAGTGAAAGGTAAAGCACCATATTTTTGGGCTGCTTGCTCAAATTCCTGCTTGGCCTTATTGAAGGTCAGGGTGCGATCGCTTACCTCTTGCTCATCCTTGTTCAGGCCACCGATGACCTGGGCCAACTCTGAACGACGCGCATCCAGCACGGCAACATGCATCTGGCTCGCCAGACGAGTAGAAGGCAGTAAATTACCCGTGATGGTTTCGGTATCACCATAGAGCTTTGCCAGCTGGCTGATTGAAAACCAGGCCAAGCCCAGTACCAACAAGGCCAGGATGGCAAATCCGGCACTCAGTTTCTGGCCGATGGACATGTTTTTGAACATATAAGGGCTTCCTTGAAATGAGTCTTCACTCCCGCAACATCCACCGGGAATGGTCATATAGAGCATAGCCTGCACCCGGAAAACAGAAGGATTTCATACCGTTTCTGTGATTGTTTACCTATCGGCCCTGGACACCTTTCCTGAAGCGGTCTCGTGTTCAAATAACAGCCATCATGTCATTAGAGCCAGCAGATGCGTGCTCAGAGCATCCGGCTCCCCCATAAAATCGGCAACCCGTACAGGCGTGACCCGCCCCTTGTGCATCAGCCCAAGGGTAGGATAACCCTGACCACCCAGCCATTTCATCCAGCCCTGGCTATCTGCCAGATGTTGCAGCAAGGGGGCCTGCAGATAAGCTTGCTGGAATGCCTCCGCTGCAATCCCCTGCTCTGCCGCCAGCCTGGCAAGAAACGCCGGCTCACCAATCCAGCTCCCTTCCCTATAGTGGGATTGTTGGATCCGGTGCAACATGGCCAGCCCATCGCCCCCCAATGTCGTGACGGCCAAGACCGCGCGGATCGGCGGCTCGGAGTCCAGCAGAGCCCCTTCCCGCAGCAGCAGTTCGTTGAAGTAGCGCTCGCCAAAATGCTGACCGGTCAGCGCTTCGATCCGCTGATCATGGGGGCGCACATAATCACGCAATGCCTCGCCCATCGGCTGACGGCGACTACCCAGCCAGAGACCGCCCGCATGCAGCTCGATCTCGAGCCCGTCAATGGTGGCTGCCGCCTGCAACAGGGGGGCGGCACCGTAGCACCAGCCACAGAGCGGGTCATAGACATAATGGAGGATGGTTTGTGGTTCGCTCATCTTCATTCTCGCTTCAATCTCGGATAAAAAAACGGGCCCTGAGGCCCGGTAAAAAAACACAGGGAGAGCAGGCTCAGTGGCTTACCACTTCATCTCGCCGGTATTGACCTTGGCACCGATGGCCAGACCATCGTCAACCGGCAGTGCCGGATAGGCCTTCTTCAGGGCCTCAATCAGCTCGCCGGAATTTTTTGCCTTGGCCAGCTCCAGCTCGAAACGCTCTACATAGTCACGGGTAAAGGTCACAGCAGCAGTGCCTTTGGGCGCAGTGCCCAGGAAGTGGCCCGGTACTACACGTTCGGGTTTCAGGGCCAGCAGGTTGTCCAGCGCCTTGACCCAGTTGCTGCGGGCCGCTTTGGTCTGGCTGTCGGCCATCCAGACATGCACCCCGTGGTAAACCGGCACACCACCAAAAGCAGTCTTGATGGAAGGGGCCCAGAGGTAGGCATTCGGGGTGTTCATCTCTTTGATTTCAATCTTCTCGCCATCCAGCGTCAGGTGACTGGCCGTCATCACTTGCGGCACGGTCAGGCTCTTCGGTGCCCCCTTGCCGAGGATCGGGCTCCAGTAGTTCAGCTTGGCATCCTTGGTCTGGTTGATGTGGTCAACCACATGCTGGTCGGCCAGCACCTTGACATCCGGGAACGCAGCCATGACCGGCTCCAGACCGAAGTAGAAGTCGGGGTCACCGGCACTGATATAGACAGTGGTCAGCTTCTTGCCGCTCTTCTTGATCATGTCGACCAGCGCCTGACCATTTTGTACGTCGAACTGGGCATCGATCAGGATGGCCTCTTTGTCACCGGTCACCAGTGAGGAGGAGACCGGGAAGATCGCCTTCTCGCCAGGGTTATAGACGGTCACGCTCAGGGGGGCTGCCAGTGCGGCGCCACTCAGCAGGGTGGTCGCCAGAGTCAGGTTGCGGATCAGGGTGTTGTTCATCATCTATTCCTCATTAAGTATTCGGGGGTTCATTTGATGGACAGAGTGTATTGGATCACATAAGGTGCAAATACAGCATAAAAAGCACATCACTGTTGCACTTATCGAACATATAGAGAGCCATACATGGATCGACTGACCGCATTGCGGGTCTTCGTCAGCGTAGTCGAACAGGGGAGCCTGAGCGGCGCCGGAGAGAAACTGGATATGTCGCGCGCCATGGTGTCACGCTATCTGGCCGAGCTGGAGAGCTGGATGGGCGCTCGCCTGCTGCACCGCACCACCCGTCGTCTGAGCCTGACCGGGCCGGGAGAGGAAGCGCTGAACCGGGCCCGCGCCATGCTGGCCCTCGGCGAAGAAATGGAGCAGATCACCATGAAGGGAGATGACGCCCCCAAGGGACAACTGCGGATCACCAGCAGCTACTCCCTGTCAGAAGCGCTGCTGGTCGGGGCTGCCAACGACTATCTGGCGCAATACCCGGGGACGGCCATCGACATTCTGCTGCTCGACAGAACCGTCAATCTGGTAGAGGAGCGGATCGATCTGGCGGTGCGCATCACCAACGACCTCGACCCCAATCTGGTGGCGCGCCGTCTCGGCACCTGCCACTCGGTAGTCTGTGCCAGCCCGGCCTATCTGGCCCGTCATCCGATGCCACACAAGGTGCAGGATTTGGCGCTGCACAACTGCCTCACCTACACCTACTTCGGCAAGAGCCTGTGGGAGTTTAATGGACCGGACGGTCCCGAGTCAGTGCCGGTCAGCGGTAACCTGAGCGCCAATATCTCCAACCTGCTGCTGGAAGCAACGCTGGAAGGCGCAGGGATCAGCCTGCAGCCACGCTACTCGGCCCAACCCTATCTGGAGCGCGGAGAACTGGTGCCCCTGCTGACCGACTGGCAGCCCAAGCGCCTCGGGGTCTACGGGGTGTATGCTACCCGCAAACAGATGTCGCCACTGCTGCGCAGCTTCCTCGATTTTCTGCTAGCCCGCATGGCGGCGGATCCCATCTGGCAGGAGTAAGCACACCTCAAACCCGACCATGAAGAGAAGGGGCCGCTGCGTGCCCCTTCTTCATTCCGATCCCTTGATCAGGCTTCAAATCCGAATGGTTCTGAGTGAGGCGCTTCCTGCTGCGCACTCTCGTCCAGGAAAATATCCCGATAAGCCACATAGATGGAGTAGTTGAGCGCCGGGATCACCACCAGCAGACCCACCAGCAGCAGCGCCGCGCCAAACAGCAGCAACATGGCTGAGAGCAGCCCCCACCAGAAGAAGGGCCACATATTGCGCCAGCAGCCGAAGAAGCTCAGACGCACCGCCTGGATGATGCCGATATCGTGGTGGTAGATCAGCGCAGGAGCAAAGGTGACCCCCATCAGCACGGGAATGATGAGCAGCATTCCCACCAGCAACACCAGCAGCAGTTGTTGCAACTGGCTGGCAGAGACCACCATGCTCTCGGGATCCTGCGTCAACAGCGGGAGCAGCCCCCACACGGAGAGCAGACCGAGACAGACGAGGCCAACCAGGCTGAACAGCAGCAACACCAGCAGACCGCCGAGCATCAGCGGGGTCAACTTGTGGCGAAAACCGGCGAAGAGATCGGCAAACTGCAGCGGCTCCCCCCGATAACCCCGAGCGGCGACCGCCACCCAACCCGCGCCCCACACCATGTAGAGCAGCTGGGAGATAAGGCCCCCCGCCGGCAGTTGCTCCAGCAGCATGCCCACCATAAACCAGACCAGCACCATGGCTACGCTGATCCCCATCCCCTTGTTGAAGATATCGAACCCGCTGCGAACCCAGAGCCAGCCACGACCTGTCGTGTATCGGGCCGGTGTGGTGCGCAAAGGGGGTAATCCGTTCATATCGTCTCCTCGGAGTGTCGGTGGCATAAGTGCCGGAAGCCGATTCTAGAGCCAGGGCGGGGGCGACTCAATGGCGAAGCAACCCGAGCACGACATAAAACCTGACGCAACTATGCACAAAAGGGGCATCAGCCACGCCCCGCCACTGGCTGCCCCGACCATAACGAGGCACAATCTGCCCCCTTCCCCAGCCGCGCCTGTCGTGGCCTACGTGTCGTGATCACCCTTTAGTGATCGATGAATACCGGACAGGGGGTTGTCATCCCGCCATCCCGGGCGCTTTAACATCGAGTGGTATCGTCATGAGAGTTGTGTGTTGTCTGTTGTTGTTACTGGCCAGCCAGTCGGCCTTGGCCGAGGGTTTTATCAGTCGCCTGCTCAACCATCCGGTACCAGGTGGCGTTGCGGTGATCCCTCTTGGCGCGTCACCCACTGCCCCCACGGCCCGCTATCACGACAAGCCCGTGCTGGTAGTGCGCGAAGACAACCAGTGGATCGCCATCGTCGGCATCTCTCTGAAAAGCACGCCCGGCGCCCAGCAACTGACCACAGGTGATGGCCGTACTCTCGGCTTCACCGTGACCCCCAAGCACTACCGCGAGCAGCATATCAAGCTCAAGAACAGCCGTCAGGTCAATCCGCTCGCCGAGGATATGACCCGCATCAACCGAGAGCTGGCGGAGCAGACCCGGGCTTACCAGACCTTCAGCCCCAACCAGCCGAGCAACCTGCTGTTCGACAAGCCGGTCAACGGCCCCCTCTCCAGCCCGTTTGGCCTGCGTCGTTTCTTCAATGGCGAGGAGCGCAATCCCCACTCCGGCCTCGACTTCGCCGTGGACGCCGGCACCCCGATCAAGTCCCCCGCCGCCGGCAAGGTGATCCTGATCGGCAACTACTTCTTCAATGGCAATACCGTCTTTGTCGACCACGGTCAGGGGCTCATCAGCATGTTCTGCCACATGTCGAAGATCGATGTGAAGCTCGGCCAGAGCCTGCCGCGTGGCGGCATCGTCGGGCGAGTCGGTTCGACCGGCCGCGCTACCGGCCCCCATATGCACTGGAACGTCAGCCTCAACGACACCCGGGTCGATCCCGCCATCTTTATCGGTGCCTTCAAGCCCTGAATCGGCAGAGCCCGTTAACAAAACATCCTCTAACAAAACAGGCAGCCCATGGCTGCCTGTCTGCTATCTGCACGTCGAACCTGATTACCTATCCGGCCAGCGCGTGGGCGCCGGACTCCCGACGCATCGCCCGCCACATCACCAACACCAGCAATGAGCTGCACGTTGGCAATGCCAGCCAGACCCCGGGCACGCCCCACAGGGTCGAGAATCCCCACAAGAAACCGCCGATCAGCACCAGCTTGCCACCAGTGAGCAGGGAGGCGATGCGAGCCCGATTGATGGCCTGGAAGTAGGTGGCCCCCACCAGCAGCAAGCCCTCCATCGGCAGCCCCCAGAAGTAGAGCCAGATCCCGAGGCTCGCCACCGGCAGCAGGGTGGCGTTGTCGCCGGCAAACAGATAGACCGCCGCCTCCGGCCACAGATAAAGCGGGAACATGGCGCACAGGGCGATCCCCAACGTCACTCCGAGTGCCAGGTTGCGGATCCGCAGCACCCGCCGCCAGTGACCGGCTCCTGCGTTGAAGCTGGCGATGGGCTGGATACCCATGGCGATCCCCTCGAACACCAGATAGAAGAAGGCCTCGGTGTAACTGATCACCCCGTAGGCCGCCACATGCAGCGAAGTGCCGACCGCCAGCAACGCCTTGTTGTGCAGCGCCAGCACTACCGAGAGATAGAGGTACATCAGAAAACTGGAGCCCCCGAGGCGCACCGTCTCGCCCATCAGCCGCAGATCGGGGCGCAAGGTGTCCCAACTTATCCGCAGCTGGCTACGCGGTGTGAAGAAGTGCCACAGGCAAGCAAGGCCCGTCACTGCCTGGGAGAGCATGGTGGCCGTCGCCACCCCGGCCAGTCCGAACGGAAACACCACCATCAACAGATAGTCGAGCAGCACGTTGAGCAGCCCCCCGACTACCATGATGAGGGTGACAAATCCGGGGCGCCCATCGTTGCGCAGCAGCGAGCTGAACGCCATCGACAGCACCGCAAAGACGCCAAGCCAGGCGTAGGCCTGCAGGTAGGAGAGCCCGGCGGTGAAGATCTCCCCCTCCGCCCCCATCCAGGCCAGCATGGGCTCGCCATAGCGGATCCCGATAAAACTGAGCAGTGCCGAGGCCAGCAACACCATCACCAGCGCATTTCCGACGATATGGCGGGCTTTGGCCGGGTTGCCCTGCCCCAGATAGAAGGAGACCAGCGACGAGGCCCCCATGCCGATCAGCGCCCCCACCGCATAGAGCACGGCGCAGATGGGATAAGCCAGCATCAAACCGGCCATGCCATCCTGACCCAGCACATGGCCAACGAAGATGCCATCGATGGTGACATAGATGCCGGTGATCAGCATGGCCGCCACGGTCGGGGTTACGTAACGCCAGAAAAGGCGAGATAGCGGGGCTGTGCCCAGATCAACAGCTGACATATTCGACTCGGTGGAGAGAAAGCGGCCGGGATCATAGCGAAACGGCAGCACGACTTCCTGTTATTTGTGTTATGAATCATTAATATAGACTGCTTTACCCGCCTCCCTGCCCTGTTTTAGGCTAGGGCCACCTCTTCTGAACGGAAACGAGCCTCATGTTGCAACGCCTGCTCACCCTCTTGCTGCTCTCCCTTATCTTGTTGCCGCCAGCCGTGCGCGCCGACGATGCCATTGCCCAGGCCGAATCCCTGTTGCAGAGCGTGCCCAAGAGCGATACCCCGGAAAACCAGAAGCTGCGGGAGAGCTACCAGCAGGCGCTGCAATTTGCCAGAGAGGCCGAGCGTTACCGGGAGCAGAGCAAAGCCTATCAGCAGATCCTTATCGATTACCCCAAGGAGTCGGCACGGCTCAAGGAGAGCCTGCACAACTATCAGCCCGCCGCTCGCCCGCCGCTGGCGAGCCTCAAGGAGGAGGCGCTGCGCCAGGCCATAGGCCTGAGCAGCAACCGTCAACTCAATCTGCGCAAGGAGCGGCAGGGGGTGATGGATAGCCTCAACCAGCTAGAGAGTACCGGGCAGGAGTATCACCTGCGGGTGGATGATCTGCGCAAACAGCTGCAACTGACCCGCAGCCAGCTGGAGCGACTGAGCTTCAGCAGCGAATCGGATCGCCAGCAGGAGGCACAGCTGCTGCTGACCAGAATGAAAGAGCAGAGCCTCTCCGACCGGATCCAGATGCTGGAGCTGGAGCAGCTCTCTGCCCAGCAGCGCAACGATCTCGGCAAGCTGAAACTGCAGGAGCTCAATCTGGCCATCGCCGACGAGGATGAGTGGCAAGCCAGCCTGCTGACCCAGCAGAACCAGCTGCGACGGGAGAAGACCGAGCAGGCGCTGGAGGAGAGCGAACGGCTGCGCAAACAGCTCACCACCGACATGCCGCTGCTGCTGGAGCAACAACAGCAGAATCAGGCGCTCTCCATCCAGCTCGGCACACTGGAAGATCAGATTGAGCGGGTGCAGGATGAGCAGCGCACCATCGACAAAAATCTGTTTGAGCTGAATGAGCTGGTCAACTCGGTGCGCGAACAGCTGGAGTGGCTGCAGATCAGTAATGCCTACGGCGAGAACCTGCGCAGCAAACTCTCCGATCTGCCTCCCCAGTTCCCCCTCGACAAGCTGGAGTCCGCCATCGTCAGCGCCCGCATGGCCAAGTACCAGTACGAGAGCGAGCAGGATGGGCTCAAGGATACCCGCCAGTTGCGCGACAAGCTGATGGCCGAAGAGGAGGTGACGCTCGATCGGCCACAGCAAGCGGTGCTCGACAACCTGCTCAAGGCCCGGCGCCAACTGCTGACCCGGCTCAACGACGCCTCAGACACCCTCATTCAGGAGCAGACTCGTCTCAAGCTTCTATACAGCCGCCAGAACAGCAAGATCGACGAGATCCGCGAAATAAGCGCCAGCCACCTGTTCTGGATGCCGGATGTGCGCCCCTTTACCCCACAGGTGATGCTCGGTATTCCTGCCGCGCTGACCCTGGCCTTCAACCCGGACAACTGGTTGCAACTGCCCTATGCCATCGCCGAGAACAGCCCGCTGAGCCTCACGCTAGCCGGTATTGGTCTGCTGGTGCTGGCCTGGAGCTGGTTCAAGCTGGCCCGTCACCTGAGCCTCTATTGCGACCATATTGCGCCGCGGATCGGCAAGGTGACCCAGGACAAATTCAGCCTCACCAGCCGCTTGCTGCTGCGCTCCCTGCTTGCCGCCCTCCCCTTGCCCGCCATGGTGCTGATGGTGCGCGGCCTGCTCGAAGGGGCCTGGCAATACCCGTTTGCGGTGGCGGTAGCACGCGGCCTTGGCGAGATCTGGTTTCTGCTGCTGGCACTGGTGATGGCCCGCCATCTGACGCTGGAGCGGGGGATTTTGATCCACCACTTCCGCTGGCCCCGGGAACAGGTGCAAAAGGTATGGGGGCAGTTTCGCACCCTGCTGCTGGTACTGATCCCGAGTTTCTTTGTGCAGGGGATGGCCAACAGCTATCAGGAGCACGCCTTCTACGACTCCCTCGGCCGGATGGCCTTCATGATCGGTGCACTCTGGCTGCTGCTGTTCTTTGCCCGCCTCAACCGGGAGCGGCTGCCGCTCACCTGGGGCCAGACCGACATGACCAAGCCCCATCTGCTGCACCACTTCATCTGGAACAGCCTGATGCTGGCGCCGCTGCTGGCGGTGATCGGCGCCCTGTTTGGCTACTTCTATACCTCGCGCACCCTGCTGCGCCAGCTGGAGCTGAGCCTGCTGATGGGGCTGGGTTGCCTGCTGATCTACTATCTGGCCAGACGCTGGATGCTGATCCAGCGCCGCCGCCTTGCCTTCGAGCGTGCCAAGAGCAAGCGGGCCGAGATGCTGGCCCAGCGCGGCCGTGACGACAATCAGGAGGAGCTAAGTTCGGAGATCCCCGATGTGGTGGAAGAGACTGAGCTGGACCTCGACACCATCAGCGCCCAGTCGCTGGGGCTGGTGCGCACCCTGCTGATGCTCGGCTTCACCATGCTGGTGGTAGTGCAATGGTCGGATCTCAACTCGGCGTTCAGCTTCCTCAGCAATATCGAGGTATGGCAGGTGAGCAGCAAGATTGGTGGCATCGAGCAGCTCTCCGCCATCACCCTGCAGGATCTGATGCTGACCGCCTTCGTCTTCATCCTGACCGTGGTGACCGCCCGCAACCTGCCGGGGCTGATGGAGCTGACCCTGCTTCAGCACCTCAGCCTCTCTCCCGGAACCGGCTTTGCACTCACCACGATCAGCAAGTATCTGGTGATCCTCGTTGGCGCCCTCACCGGTTTCTCCATGCTCGGTATCGACTGGTCGAAGACCCAGTGGCTGGTAGCCGCCCTCTCGGTAGGGCTGGGTTTCGGCCTGCAGGAGATCTTCGCCAACTTTGTTTCCGGCCTCATCATCCTGTTCGAGAAACCAATCCGGCTCGGTGACACTGTTACTATTCGCGATCTCACCGGCACCGTCACCAAGATCAAAACCCGGGCGACCACCATAGTGGATTGGGATCGCAAGGAGATCATCGTGCCCAACAAGGCCTTTATCACCGAGCAGTTCATCAACTGGTCGCTCTCCGATGCGATAACCCGGGTCAAACTGCGTATCCGGATCGGTCTGACCCGTGATCCGAAACTGGTGCAACGTATTCTTGAGGAGGCGATCCATGCCTCTACTTTGGTACTGGAGACCCCCAGTCCGGAAGTATTCCTGATCGAATTCACCGACTCGGCGCTGATCTACGAGATCCGCCTCTACGTCAACAACATGGATCACCGGATGCCCATCACTCACGAGGTTCACTCGCTGGTGCTGGAGAAGATGCAACAGCAGGGACTTACCCTGCCCCATCAACAGATCGACATTCACCTGAGCCGCGGCTGATCCGCGAGTTGAAAGGAGCAGAACATGCAGATTATTGCCCACCGTGGCGCCAGCGGCCTGGCCCCCGAAAACACTCTCAAGGCGATGGCCAAAGCGCTGGAGCTGGGAGCATCAGCCATCGAGATCGACGTGCAGGCGGCCGATGGCGAGTTGTGGGTCTTCCACGACCGGCGGCTGGAGCGCTGCACCAATGGCAAGGGGGTGCTGACCGAGCAATCCCGCTCCTATCTGGAGCAGCTCGATGCCGGTGAGGGAGAGGTGCTCCCGACCCTGTGGCAGGTGATGGAGATCATCGCCGGACGCTGCGAGCTGCATATCGAGCTCAAGGGGGCCCATAGCGCCGATGCGGTGGCAGACCTGACCCGACGGGCAGAGGCCGAGCTGGGCTTTACTCCCGGCCAGTGGGTGGTCTCCTCCTTCCATCACCCGGAGCTGGCCCGATTTGCCGCCTTGCGGCCCGATATCCGGCTCGGTGCTCTGACCGCCAGCCTGCCGCTCAACCTGGCGCAGTTTGCCGACGAGCTGGGGGCCTGGTCCATCAATTGCGATGTTGATTTCATCGACGCCGCGCTGGTCGATGATGCACATCGCCGGGGGCTCAAAGTTCTGGTTTATACCGTTGATTATCCAGAAGATTATGAAACGCTCTCTAGCATGGGGATCGATGGAATCTTCACCAATCGACCAGATCGTTTTCTGACGCAGTGAGGGGGCGATACGCACATGGATAACCACTGATTTAAGCACTAACTTTAAATAGCTGACCGGGATACAAAGAGTTCAACTTCAGCCGATAAACAGAGGCTCATAACAATAACTAGATTCCACACACACTTCAGACTGACGCTCACAAGGATGTAACTATGAACTTATCCATTAAAAACAAGCTTGTCCTGGCTATCGGGGTCATCATTCTGGTGATCACCTGCCTGCAGGTCTGGTACAACACCTCGCAACTGCGCAGCGAGACCCAGCGACTGGTCTGGAACATCATCGACGAAAGCTCCATGGCCAACGTCAAGGGGATCTCCCGCTGGGTCGACTCCCGGATCAGCATGGTCAGCACCACCAAGGAAGCATTCGCCAAAGAAGACGAGCCCATAAGTCATCTGGCCCAGTCCATGAATGCCGGTGGCTTCGACCTGGTCTATGCCGGTACCGAAGACGGCAAGATGATCCAGAGCAAACCAACCGACTTGCCCGCCGGTTATGACCCACGTCAACGCCCCTGGTACAAGGACGCGGCCGCCGCAGGCAAGCTGGTCATTACAGCCCCCTATGCCGACATCTCCACCGGCCAGCTGATTGTCACCATTGCCGAGCCGTTCCAGCGCGGCAATACCCAGGGGGTCATCGCCGGTGACGTCTCCATCAGCTCACTGATCTCGGATATTCTGGCGGTCACCACCGAGGGTACCTACGCCATGCTGGTGGACAGCAATGGCACCATCATCGCGCACCCAGATGCCTCCCTGAGCCTGAAACCCGCCACTGCGTTAGCCCCTGAGTTGACCGCATCTTACATCAACCAGATAGCTCATGACGGTACGATCAACGAGCTGGTGATCAGCGGCAAGAAAGAGGTCTTTGACTTTAACGCCATCCCCAATACCAACTGGTATTACGGCATGATGGTGGATGAGGAAACCGCCTACCAGTCAGTCCGCAGCATGGTCACCTCTTCCCTTATCCAGGGGCTTATCACCATACTGATCGTGGCTGGTTTCTCCTATGTCGCCATCAACGGCTCGCTGGCGCCCCTGAAAACGCTGGGCGAAGCGATTGCCGATCTCTCACGCGGTAACGGCGACTTGACCCGTCGCATCAAGATTGAGCGTGAGGATGAGGTAGGCGCGGTTGCCAAACACGTCAACACCTTCATCGATCGGATCCATGTAATGGTGCAGGATATCTCCAACTCTTCCGGCCAACTCAACCAGCAAGCCAAGTCCTCCCACAGCATGGCGGAGAAGGCGAATCAGGGGCTGGCACGCCAGCAAAACGAGATCTCCCAGATCGCCACGGCTGTCCATGAGATGTCCGCCACTGCCGTTGAAGTGGCCAGCAACGCCGAACAGACCGCCGAAGCTGCCCGCTCCTCTAGCAGCAGCTGCGAGCATGGCAAACAGGTGATTGCCCGCAACCAGCGCTCCATTACCGATCTGGCAACCCAGGTTGCCCAGGCATCGGACATTATTCAGGAGCTCGAGAAGAATGCTCAGGAGATCAACACCATTCTCTCCACCATTCAGGGCATCGCTGAACAGACCAACCTGCTGGCACTCAACGCAGCTATCGAAGCAGCCCGCGCTGGCGAACAGGGCCGGGGTTTCGCTGTGGTGGCTGACGAAGTGCGGGTGCTGTCACAGCGTACCCATAGCTCTACCGTCGAGATCCGCAATATGATCGAGACCCTGCAGCGCAATACCCAGGGTGCAGTCAGCACCATGCATGAAGGCCAGCTGCTTGCCCAGAACAGCGTGGATGACGCCAACAACGCCACCCAGGCGCTGGAACAGATTACCTCCTCCATCAATCAGATCTCCGACATGGCGACCCAGATCTCCAGCGCGGCGGAAGAGCAACGAGCGGTGACCGACGAGGTCAGCCGCAACATTCAGGCGGTGAAAGATGTCTCGGATGAACTGGCGGTAGATGCTGACAGCTCACGCCATCTCTCTGAACAACTTAAAAATATTTCGGGTGAATTGAGTAACCAGGTCGGTATGTTCCGCATTTGACGATGATAAGAAAGGGGCCGTACAGGCCCCTTTACTTTTTTAAATATCGCTTAATTATCAGTGAGTAATCTAACACCAGCGTCGCCTCCTCACCTTCCTGTTGCCCCCCGCCATGCAGTAGCTCCCATCGGATACACTACACTTTTTCAGTCGATAAAAGGATTAGTAATTTTTATGCATGCATTTAAATGCCAATAATTATCATTAAAAATTTTTAATAAAAAACTTAAAATTTTTTTCTGAAGTACCTAAAAAGAGAGGTGATTCGCATTTTGGTGAAAGAAAACTACGTACAATCTGGATGTTAAAGTATCTGTAGCATGGTGTTTGACTGCTCAGTAACACCGAAAAATGGCGATAATTACGACATTTTCGTCCAGGGAATTGGGTGTTTTACAAAAAAATCACTAATAAAAAGGGAATAAAACCTGGCAGTTTGACTTGCATCAAGCCTGAATTTTTTTCATAGAGCAAAATCGTGCCCAGCAAATCTATCCCTAAGGAGGCAGATGTGGATATTATCAAGACCGATGTGGCCATCATCGGTGCTGGCGGTACCGGCTTACGCGCCGCTATCGCTATAGCCGAATCACAGCCAGACCTGGACATCGCCCTGATTTCCAAGGTTTACCCGATGCGCAGCCACACGGTAGCTGCCGAAGGCGGCGCTGCCGGAGTCGTCCGTGATGACGACTCCCTCGAAAACCACTTCAACGACACCGTCTCCGGTGGTGACTGGCTGTGTGAGCAGGACGTTGTCGATTACTTCGTCAACAATGCGACCAAAGAGATGATCCAGCTGGAGCACTGGGGTTGCCCCTGGAGCCGCAAGCCGGATGGCAAAGCCAACGTGCGTCCTTTTGGTGGCATGAAGGTACCCCGTACCTGGTTCGCTGCTGACAAATCCGGTTTCCACATTCTGCACACCCTGTTCCAGACCTCCGTCAAATACCCGAGCATCAAGCGCTTCGACGAGCACTTCTGCCTCGATCTGATCGTGGAAGATGGTCGTGTTCAGGGCGTTCTGACCTTTGACATCCAGAACGGCATCACCCGCTTCATCCAGGCTAAATCCGTGATTCTGGCAACTGGTGGTGCTGGTCGTGTGTACCGTTACAACACCAACGGCGGCATCGTGACCGGTGACGGCATGGCGCTGGCCTATCGTCACGGCGTACCGCTGCGTGACATGGAATTCGTTCAGTATCACCCGACCGGTCTGCCGGGTACCGGCATCCTGATGACCGAAGGTTGTCGTGGTGAGGGTGGCGTCCTGCTCAACAAGGATGGCTACCGCTACCTGCAAGACTACGGCTTGGGCCCGGAAACTCCGATCGGCCAGCCGAAGAGCAAATACATGGAACTGGGTCCGCGCGACCGCGTTTCCCAGGCATTCTGGCAAGAGCAGCAGAAAGGCCGCGTCATTCAGGGCCCGATGGGCGATGTGGTTCACCTCGACCTGCGTCACCTCGGCGAGAAGTACTTGAAAGAGCGTCTTCCGTTCATCTGCGAACTGGCCAAAGCCTACGTCAACGTGGATCCGGCCAAAGAGCCCATCCCGGTACGTCCGACTGCCCACTACACCATGGGTGGTATCGAGACCGACAACAAGTGTGCCACCCGTCTGGCCGGCCTCTACGCCGCTGGCGAATGTGCCTCCGTTGGTCTGCACGGCGCCAACCGTCTGGGTTCCAACTCCCTGTCCGAGATCGTGGTATTCGGCAAGCTGGCTGGTGAACAGGCCGGTGAATTCGCCAAGACCCAGAAACACGGCAACACCGAAGCACTGGCAGCCAAGGCCGAGGCGCTCATCAAGCAGCACCTCTCCCTGCTCGACATTGATGGCACTGAAAACCCGGCCGATATCCGCAACGAGCTGGGCATGTCCATGGAAGCCGGTGTCGGTATCTACCGTACCGAAGAGCTGATGCAGGGCACCATCGACAAGATCAACGAGCTGAAAGCCCGTTACAAGAAGGTCAAGATCAACGACAAGTCCTCTGTCTTCAACACCGACCTGCTGTACGCCATCGAACTGGGCTACATGCTGGACGTGGCAGAAGCCATGGCGCACTCCGCCATCAATCGTAAAGAGTCCCGCGGTTCCCACCAGCGTCTGGATGGTTACGAAGAGCGTGATGACGTGAACTTCCTCAAGCACACGCTCTCGTTCTACCAAAATGGCGAAACGCCCTCCATCGATTACTCCGATGTGAAGATCACTAAGTCCCAGCCGGCAAAACGCGTGTACGGCTCCGAGGGTGAGAAACAAGACGAGGCTAAGAAGAATGGCTGAGATGATTGAAATTGAAATCCTGCGCTATCGTCCGGAGCAGGATAACGAGCCCTGGATGCAGACCTTCCAGGTGCCCTATCAGAGAGAGATGTCTCTGCTGGATGCACTGCAGTACATCAAGGATCACCTGGACTCTACCCTGAGCTTCCGCTGGTCCTGCCGGATGGCGATCTGCGGCTCCTGCGGCATGATGGTCAACGGTGTTCCCAAGCTGGGTTGCAAAGCGTTCCTGCGCGACTATCTGCCGGGCAAGATGACCATCGAGCCGCTCAACAACTTCCCGATCGAGCGCGACTTGGTGGTCGACATGTCCGATTTCATCGAGAAGCTGGAGAGCATCAAGCCGTACATCATCCCGAGCGAGCCGCGCAACCTGTGCGATGGCGAGTACATCCAGACTCCGGCGGAGATGGCGAAGTACAAGCAGTTCTCCCAGTGCATCAACTGTGGTCTCTGCTACGCGGCCTGCCCGCAGTACGGCATCAACAAGAAGTTCACCGGTCCGGCGGCACTGGCTCTGGCCTATCGCTACAACGTCGACAACCGTGATGCCGGCGCCAAAGAGCGTATGCGCATCATCAGCCAGGACGAAGGCGTCTGGGGCTGTACCTTCGTGGGCTACTGCTCCGAAGTGTGCCCGAAGGGCGTCGATCCGGCAGCGGCCATCCAGCTTGGCAAGGTAGAGAGTGCCAAGGACTACATGATCGCCATGTTCAAGCCAGATTGAGAGCAGGATTGAGACCATGAACAACACTGAAAGCAAACGTAAACCTTACGTCCGTGAAATGAAGAAAGACTGGTGGCTAAAGAACGCCTTCTACACCGGTTACATGATCCGCGAAGGCACCAGTATCTTCGTCTCCATCTACGCTGTTGTGCTGATGTGGGGTCTGATGCGTCTGGTACAGGGTCAGGAAGCGTTCAACGGCTGGCTGGAATCCCTGCAAAGCCCGATCGCCATCCTGTTCCATGTGATTGCGCTGGCAGCCTGCCTGTTCCACGCCAAGACCTGGTTCGCACTGGCGCCGAAAGCCATGCGTATCTTCCGTGGTGAAGACCTGGTGCCGGAGAAACCGATCGTCATCGCCCAGTATGTGGCGCTGGCTGTGGTATCCCTGCTTGTCCTGATCATCGTGGCCTGAGGAGAAAACAATGAGACGTTCTGACGAGCCAATTTACTGGGGTCTGTTTGGTGCGGGTGGCATGGTCGTTGCCATGCTGCTGCCGGTCATTGTCCTCATCACCGGTCTGCTGGTACCCATGGGTATCATGGACGTAGAGACCATGAGCTACGAGCGCGTGCTCGAATTCGCCAGCTCCTGGTGGGGTGCCTGCATCCTGCTGGTGATCATCGCTCTGCCGATCTGGCACGGCATGCACCGTATCTACCACGGTTTGCATGATCTCGGGATCCACACCACCAAGCTGCACCACTATGTGTTCTATGGCTTTGCCTTCCTGGTATCTGCCATTACCGTCGGCCTGCTGATGGTACTGGTACTCCAGTAATCACATCTGACTGATAGACCAAACCGGGCACTCTGCCCGGTTTTTTTATCCTCCTGAACAGCTGAAAAGGGCCAGCAAGATTGCTCAGGCTGGCCCTTTTCAGCTGCATTTCCTGATGAGCACCTACTCCATCGGCGGCAAGAAACGGCGCATCACCTCGTCGGCATGCCCTCCTTCCTGAAACGCCACCAGAGCCTGATTGAGGTTGTTCACCAGCTCGTGAGCGCGGGGGGAGCCCTTGCTGACCAGCAGGTAAAACTGCTTTCGGCTGGGCAAGACGAGGTTGAGCAATCCACTCTCGCTCTGGTAAATCCCGAGACTGATGCCACTCACCAGTGGTTCAATTTCGCTTGGCAGAAAATCGCAGCGATCCCGCTCCAGCATATCGAGCGCCTGCTGTAACTGCCTCACCCTGCGTGGCTCCTGTGCCAAACCGTAGGGGGTGTAGTTATAGCCAATCACCCCGCACACACGTGAGCGATTGACCATCTGTAAATCTGGTGCGTCGGGGAAGCGACGCTTGAGATAGAAAAAGCCGAGGCGGGTGTAATAGAGAGGAACGCTGTAGAAAGCAAACTCGGCCCGCTCCGGTTTGTAACTGGCATCCCAGGTCAACTCGCACAGACCATTCTGGCGATAGTCTGCCAGCTCCTGCTGGACCCGCGCCCAGGGAAGATAGCGGATCTGATATGACAATCCGCTCTTTTCCAATGCATCGAGCACGAGTGTGGTCGCCGAACCGGTCAGACGGCTGGTATCGGGCATCCCGTCCTTGCGCTCCCAGTAGGTAAAGGGAGCCCACTCGTTGCCCTCCCCCAAACAGATCCGTACCACAGGTCCTTGTGCCCATAGCACGGGTGAGAGGCTAGCCAGCACAAGCCCAGTCAACCATGTCACCGCTCGTTTCATCTCCCGCTCCCGAACTGTTTTCTCCTCTTGCAGCTTAGTCCAGAAGGGATAGCGCTCATTCGTCAATAACACTTTCATGCCATAACGCCAGCAAATTGGCCGGAATGGCACCATAACGAAGCTGCGGGGTCTGGTGCCAATCAGCCAGCTTGTGCAGGGCTTTCACCAGATCCTGTGCAAGCGTGCGAGTCACTCTCACCCCGACTTCCAGATAGAGACTCTTGATCTCGAAGATCCCCTGCTGGCGATGGGCCTTGGCATCCATTCTGCCCACCAGCTTGCCGCGATGGAGCAAGGGCAACACAAAGTAGCCATACTGGCGCTTGGTGGCCGGGGTATAGCACTCGATGCGATAGTCGAAGTTGAACAGTTCACTGGCCCGTTTGCGATCCCACACCAGCGGGTCGAACGGCGACAAGGCCGTGGTATGGGTTGCCTTGAGACGGCCCTCCTTGACCTGCATCAGCTCATCGGCCAGAGATACGTGCACAAAGGCATCGTGCTGCCACCCCTCCACCCGAACCGGCAGCAGCTCACCTTCGTCCGCCAGCAGATGGAGCAGGACATCATATTTGCCGCGCCGCAGCCGATAGTAGTCCGCAACCCAGCCGGTTTTGACCAGCCCCAGCGCACGGCAACTGGCACGTACCATATCCCGCTGCGCCTCTGCAACACTCGGCAGATGCAGCTGGTCGCTCCATTCGGGAATGACCCGCTCGGCCAAGTCATAGACCCGCTGAAAATTGCGCCGCTCCCGCACCATCAACTGACCGGTGGTAAACAACACCTCCAGATGGCGTTTCTCCGGCTTCCAGTCCCACCAGCCGCTCCCCTTGCCTGTTGTGCGCTCAAAGTCGATCGCCCGCACCGGACCATGGTCACGAATGCGCTCGATAAGCTGGTCAATCTCCTGCTGATGGGTTGCAAGCCAGTTGGCCGAAAACTTCCAGCCCATGGCCGCGGGGTCGAGCATCCGGTGGCGCAACAGCCGGTAATCCTCGCGGGGTACAAAACAGGCCTCGTGAGCCCAATATTCGAAGATCTCGCCGTCGGCCAGCAACTGCTCCAGCCAGTTCGGTTCGTACTGGCCAAGCCGGCTAAAGAGCACCAGATAGGGGCTGCGGGCAACCACCGAGATGGTATCAATCTGCAGCAACGCCATTCGGCGAATGGTGGCCAGCAGATTGGCCGGGGTCGCCTTGCTGCGACGGGGGACGAGCAGCCCCTGCGCCGCCAGCTGCAGATGACGGGCATCTTGCAGTGAGATGTGGGGTATGGACATGAAAACAGGGCATCCGTTCCAGAAGTCAGGCGATCAGCATGCCCAATCCATGATCAAATGAATACACCCAGTTCAAGGTTTGGTGATAACCGCCACATCGGTGTGGGGGAAGCTGAGCTCGGCCTGCCAGCTGGCGGCCTGCACCTGAAATGATGCCTCGGAAAAGAAGACGATGTGGGTCGGGTCGTGGCGATAGCGCCAGTTTTTAAACCGCTCGTCACCGAGTACCCGCTGGGTCTGCAGCACCAGCACACCGCCCGGCTTGAGGCAATCCCACAGTTTGTTCAGCACGGCACGCGGCTCGGCGATATGCTCGATCACCTCGGTACTGGTGATGAAGTCGTACTGGCGCGTCAGCAACTCGGGAAAATCGGCGTAGAACTTGTCATACCCCGCCATCTGGTAACCCGCCTCGCGCCCCATCGCCACCAGCGCTGGGCCTGGGCCACAGCCAAAATCGAGGCCGCAGGCAGGAGTCGGCACCCGGCTCAACACCTCGCCAAATGCCCGCATCAGAAAGGTGCGATAACGGGGATCATCCACCCGGTTGTCGTGACTGTCATAAACCGCCTTCTCGGCAGTCTCATCCAGATGATCCGCCTCATCCAGCCAGACCAGCTCGCACGCGAGGCAGCGATGATAGCGCTTGCCTGCCACCGGCAGGGGATAACTGCGATGACTGGCACACAGGGGGCAGCAGACGTTGGATGACATGACGGTTCCTCTTGGGTGCTTCCTGTTGGATAACAGCGGCGCAGATTGCCTGCCCGCTGCCTCGCTGACAACTTTTTTTGCTCCTTAAGGGTTTCTTAAGTTTGCCCTTTTACTCTCAAACCATCGCAAGAGAAGGAGTCACCCATGACCATTGAGATCCAAGCACCCTACCGGTTGATCCTGGCCGAGTCCCCGCAGCAGGTCATGGCGCTGCAAACCTATATCCAGGCCGCCTACACCCGTGAGTTCAATGCCCGTATTCCCCATTTTCTCCCCTGCCTGCTGGGTCTCTATCGGGCAGACGGGACGCTGGTCGGTGCCTGTGGTCTCAATCATGCCAGTGAGGGGACTCTCTATCTGGAACAGTATCTGGAGCAACCCATCGAGGCGGCCATCAACACCCGCCTCGGGGTCTATCCGGCACGCCACCGCATTATCGAAGTGGGCAATCTGGCCTGCAGCGAACCGGGCAATGCCCGCCTGATGTTTGCGGCCCTGTGTCGTCTGCTGTGTGAAAACGCCCTCGACTACGTGGTCTTTACCGGCACCGCCAAGCTGCGCAACAGCTTTGCCCGCCTGCAACTCAACCCGGTGGAGCTGGCCCCCGCCCAGGCCCATCAGGTGGGGGCCGACGCCGATGCCTGGGGTGAGTACTACCGTTGCCAACCCAAGGTGATGGTGGGCGACATCAATCAGGGGCGCGAGGTGCTGGCCCAGAGCAGCCTGCTGCTCAATCTGCTGGCCCCCATGCCGACCCTGTTTGACGATACCAGCAAGAGTAATGACAACCTGACCAATCAAAAAAGGTGCGCCCAATGAGCCTGTTCGACGCCATCGCCAAACATGCCCACGAGGATCCTCAGTCGCCTGCACTAGTGAGCAGCCAGCAGCGTCTCGATTATCAGACCCTGTGGCAACAGATCCAGCGTCTGGCCAGCCAACTGCAACAGCTCGACATCAATCGTCTGGCTCTGCAGCTGGACAACGGCCTGCCCTGGGCGCTGCTGGATCTCGCCTGCACCCGTGCCGGTATCGTGGTCATCCCGGTGCCCCACTTCTTCAGTCAGGCCCAGCAGGCCTGGTTGCTGGAGAGCAGCGGCGCCGATGCGCTGGTGGGCCCACATCATCAGGGGTGGCATGCCGCCGAGCCGCTCTCGCTGATCACCGGAGAGCTGCCGCTCTGGCGCCACACACCAGCCAATCGACCGGCGCTGCCCAAAGGCACCGCCAAGATCACCTACACCTCCGGCACTACGGGCCAGCCCAAGGGCGTCTGCCTGTCACTGAGCCAGATGATGGCGGTGAGCCATGCGCTGGCTGAGCGGGTCGCGCTAGCCAAGGTGGAAAAACACCTGACCCTGCTGCCGCTGGCGACCCTGCTTGAGAACATCACCGGCCTCTATGTGCCGCTGCTGACCGGCGCTTGCAGTCGCATTCCGTCCCTCGGCGAACTCGGCTTCACCGGCTCCAGCTCGCTCAATCCAGCCATGCTGGGGGAGGCCCTGCTGCGCTGGCCGACCCACAGTCTGGTGCTGGTGCCCGAACTGCTGCGCTTGCTGCTGGCGCTCTGCACCAGCACCCCAGTGCTGGCCCAGCAGCTCAAGAGTCTGCGCTTTATTGCCGTCGGTGGCGGCAAGGTGGCTCCCGACCAGATCAAACACGCCCGCCAGCTCGGCCTGCCGGTGTATGAGGGATATGGCCTCTCGGAGTGCGGCTCCGTGGTGGCACTCAACAGTCCGGATGCTGACAAGCCCGGCAGCGTGGGGCGTCCACTGCCCCACTGTCAGGTCTCCATTGCCACCGATGGCGAAATTATGGTGAGCGGCAGCGCCATGCTGGGCTATCTCGGCAGCAACGAACTGACTCCCGAACAGATTGCCACTGGCGATCTGGGTCATCTGGACGATGAGGGCTACCTCCATATCACCGGGCGCAAGAAGAATGTCCAGATCACCGCCTTTGGCCGCAACTTCTCACCCGAGTGGGTGGAGGCCGAAGCACAGCTTTGCCCCGCCATCGCCCGCATCGTGGTGTTTGGCGATGGTCAACCCGCCAACGTGGCGCTGATCCAACCCCTGCCGGGCAAAGAGGCGGATCTGCCACGCCAGATCGCAGGTCTGAACCAGCGGCTGCCCGATTATGCCCGGCTGCACCACTGGTTGCCGGTGGCACTCGACCAGCATCCCGGCCTGCTGACCGCCAACGGGCGCCCACGTCGCAACGAGATTTACCAACACTTTTCCCGGCAAATCAGCCAATGCCTTACAGGAGAATCGTCATGAGCTTCTATCAGACTCTGCAACAAGCAACTGCAAGTGAGCGTGAGCATCTGTTCAACGCCCCCATTATCGAAGCCTGCCGCCGTGGCGACATCAGCCGTGACACCTATCTCGCCTTTCTGGCGCAGGCCTACTACCACGTGCGCCACACGGTCCCGCTGCTGATGGCAACCGGCGGCAAGCTGGGTCAGGAGTACGAGTGGGTGCGCGGCGCCATTGCCGAATACATCGACGAGGAGTATGGCCATCAGGAGTGGATCCTCAATGACATCCGCGCCTGTGGCGGTGATGCCGAGGCAGTGCGCCACGGCCAACCGGGGCTGCCCATCGAGCTGATGGTGGCCTTTCTCTACGACCAGATCCAGCGCGGCAACCCCATGGGTTTCTTCGGCATGGTACAGGTGCTGGAAGGCACCAGCGTGGCCATCGCCCTCACCGTCGCCGACCAGCTGAAAAAGGGCCTCGGCCTGCCACCCCAGGCGATGAGCTACCTGAGCTCCCACGGCGCCCTGGATCAGGAGCACCTCAAGTTCTTTGAATCCCTGATGGATCGGGTCGAGAGCCCGGCGGATCAAGCAGCCATCATTCACGGGGCCAAGGTGGTTTATCGTCTCTATGGCGAGATGCTCTACAACCTCACCGCCACTGTATAAGTTGGCAGCAGACAGCAAAAAGGGAACCCACACCATGAACCTTGAAGGGAAACTCGTGCTGCTCACCGGCGCCAGCGGTGGCATAGGTGAAGAGCTCGCGCAGGAGTTGGCGGCCCAGGGGGCCCACCTGCTGCTGCATGGTCGCCGTGCTCCTGTGCTGGAACGGCTGTGCAAGTCACTGCCGCATCCCGAGCGCCATCAGGTGGTGCTCGCCGACCTCGGCTCTGCACAGGAGCGAGCCAAGCTGCTGCAACACCCGGCGCTGGAGAATGGACTCGACATCCTGATCAACAACGCTGGCTGCAACCAGTTTGCCTGGCTGGAAGATCAGAGCTTTGAGCAGGTGGAGCGCCAGCTGCTGCTCAATATCGAGGCGCCAATCCAGCTCACCCGCGCCCTGCTGCCCAGATTGCGCAAGCCGGGGATCATCATGAACATGGGGTCGAGCCTGGGCAGCATTGGCTACCCCGGTTACAGCGTCTACTGCGCCAGCAAATTTGCCCTGCGCGGCTTTAGCGAGGCGCTGGGACGGGAGCTGGAGGGGAGCGGCGTCAAGGTGCTGCACTTTGCTCCGCGCGCCACCCGCACCAAGCTCAATTCCGAGGCCGCCTACGAGATGAATGCAGCACTCGGCACCCAGACTGACAGCCCGCAAGAGGTAGCCGAAGAGGCCATCATCGCCCTGTGCAACGAGACCCGCCGCAGCTGGCTCGGCTGGCCGGAAAAACTGTTCGTACGACTCAATGCCCTGCTGCCCGGCATCGTCGACAAGGCGTTGGCCAGACAGCTGCCGATCATCAAGCGTTATGCCCGACATCTTCAGCCAGGGACGACTGATGTATGCGCCAACAGTGCGCCGCAACCAGACTTTTCTCGCCCGATCCCGACCAAGAAGGAGCATTAATATGAACTTTGTCCGTCAATCAGTGACCGCTTGTGCCATCGCCATCCTGCTGGGCTCCACCTCGGTCATGGCCGCGGATGATGCTCTCGCGCCCATCCAGCAGCAGTGGGCAGTTTGCCAGTATCAACAGAGCGGCAAGGCGAAAGAGAGCTGCCTCGAAACCCTGAGCACCCAGGCCGAAGCGGCCAGCGCCAAGGAGCCTTTTCGCGCCGATCTGCTGATCTGGTCTGCCATCGTCAAGAGCACCTGGGCGGGGGCCAAAGGGGGGCTGGGGGCACTGGGACTGGTGAAAGAGGCCAAAGCCAAGCTGGAGCTGGCGCTCAAGCAAGACCCCAAGGCGCTGGACGGCTCTGCCTACACCAGTCTGGGCTCTCTCTACTATCAGGTACCCGGCTGGCCGGTCGGCTTCGGTGATGACGAGAAGGCGGAGCAACTGCTCAAGCAGGCGCTGGCCATCAATCCGGATGGCATCGACCCCAACTTCTTCTATGGCGACTTCCTGCTGGATCAGGGGCGCAAGGCCGAGGCCAAAACCTACCTCGACAAGGCGCTGGCCGCCCCGGCCCGCCCGGGCCGGGAAGTGGCCGACGAAGGGCGCAGAATGGAGATCCGCGAACGGCTGGCAAAGCTATAAACCCCTGATGGATCAAAGATCTATTTAAACTCTGCCCACCAGCTTGCATACTGGTGGGCAGCGTTCTTTATGCCACGGTCAACCTTGGCGACTGAACCACATCGCCACAGCCGACAAAAAAGGGAGAAAAGAATGCGGATCCTGCTGGTAGAAGATGATGTGATGCTGGGTGACGGTATGCAGGATGCCCTGCGCCATAGCGGCTACACGGTGGATTGGCTGCAACAGGGCTTGCCCGCTCTGGCTGCCCTCAAAAGTGACGAGTTTGCCGCCCTGATCCTCGATCTCAACCTGCCCGACATCGACGGCCTCAGCCTGCTGCGCAAACTGCGCCGGGAAGGCCACCAGCTGCCGGTGCTGATCCTCACCGCCCGCGATGCGCTGGATGATAGGGTGATCGGCCTTGATGCCGGCTCCGACGACTACATGGTCAAACCCTTCGCCCTGCAGGAACTCAACGCCCGTCTGCGCGCCCTGGTACGCCGAAGCAAGGGGCAGGCTCAGGCAGTACTGGAGTATGGCGATATTCTCATCTATCCCGAATCCCAGCAGGTCACCTATCAGGGGGAGGCGGTCAAACTCACCCCCCACGAATACAAGCTGCTGCAGGAGCTGATCAGCCAGAGCGGCCGGGTACTTAGTCGAGATCAGCTGCAACAGAGCCTCTATGGCTGGGATGAAGGTGCCGAGAGCAACGCGGTGGAGGTGCATATCCACCATCTGCGCAAGAAGTTCTACAGCGACCTCATCCGCAATATTCGTGGAGTCGGCTACATCATTCCCCAGCTCGAACAACCAAGCCGGACATCAGCACGATGAAACGTCCCCGCTCCATTCGCCGCTTTCTGCTCACCGGCATCCTGACGCTGGTGAGCCTGAGTCTCACCATCAGTGCCTTTATCGGCTACATGGAGGCGAGCCACGAGATGGAGGAGCTGTTTGATGCCCGCCTCGCCCAGTCAGCCCGTATCACCAACCAGCTGCTGGTCCGCTACCTGGCACAGCAGGGGCAACTGCCCGCCAACGGCACCGTCTATCAGGAGTGGGAGGCGCAAAATCCCGACGAGTGGCAAAAAGATCCCGGCCTCAACCTGACCGGCGAAGATCGGGAACTCACTCCCTACGGCCACGAGTTCGAACGTAACCTCTACTTCCAGCTCCTCGATGGAAAGGGCGGCCTGCTGCTGCGTGCCCCCAGCGCTCCGGCCCAGCCACTGGTTGAGCTGGCTCTCGGGTTCAACACGGTAGAGAAGGATGGACATCAGTGGCGCACCTTCACCCTCTACAACGAGCAGAAGCAGACCTGGCTGGTGGTGGCCGAGCGGGACGACGAGCGCAGCGAACTGGCCAGCAAGATGGCCACCCTTACCATGCTGCCGCTGCTGATCACCCTGCCGTTCCTGCTGGCCCTGCTCTGGTGGCTCATCACCCGCGGGCTGGCACCACTGCGCCAACTGGCACAGGCCATTAGCGAACGCCACCCCGCCAACCTGAGCCCACTCAGCCTCAAGATAAGCGCTCAGGAGTTGACCCCCCTCACCAACGAGATCAACCGCCTGATGCAGGCGCTGGCAGAGACCATAGAGCGGGAGAAGCAGTTCACCAACGAGGCGGCACACGAGCTACGCACCCCGCTGGCGGTGCTGCGGATCCACAGTGAAAATGCCCTGGCTGCCGAAGATGAAGAGAGCCGCCAGCAATCCTTGCACAAAATGCTGCAGGCACTCGACCGCAGCGATCGGCTGATCCGCCAACTGCTGACCCAGGCCCGTATCGACAACCAGCAGGGACTGGTACTGACCGAACTGGAGGTGGGACACCTGCTGCAAGGCACCCTCGCGACCCTGGCACCCATCGCTCTCAAGAAGGATCAGCAGCTGTCGCTGGAGTGTGAAGTGCCGCAGCTGGTGATGGGGCAGGCCACCCTGCTCGAGCTGCTGTTCAGCAACCTGATCGACAATGCGCTGCGCTATACCCAGCCGGAGGGCGAGATCAGGGTGCGAGTTCAGCGAGAGGGTAACCGGGTGAGGGTGGATGTGAGCGACAACGGCCCCGGCATCCCCACCAACGCCTTGAGCCGGCTGTGTGAACGCTTCTTTCGAGTCAATCCCCAGCAGGGGGATGGCGTGGGTCTCGGCATGGCCATCGTTTCACGTATCGCCCAGTTGCACGGCGCCGACCTCGATGTCCACAACCGACCGGAAGGAGGACTGGAGGTGAGTGTGCTGCTCCCGCAACCTCCGGCAAGATAAGCGATAAGCAAACAGCCCGCGATGCGGGCTGTTTTTTTCAATGACAATCTGGCTGCACGGTAAAGGTTCGACTGGCATCCACCGGGCCCAGCTCCGCCAGCAAGCGGCGGCCCAGCAGCACCGGATAGATCATCTTGCTGCGATCCCGCAGGGTAAACCACTCCTCATACACCTTGTCCCCCAGACAGATGGACATGGTCACCGTTGGCCGCTGCTCCATGCCGCCCGCCCCACGTACCGTCACGCTGCGCTCGACCCGCCTCTCGAACTGCTGCTTGACCAGTTTGCCGCTGTCGGCATCGGTCACCACCAGCATGAAGCGCACCCAGGGCTTGCCATCCCGTTTGAATCCGGTGATGGAGCGTGCATCGAGGGAAGAGGTGAGCGCCCCGGTGTCGAGCTTCATCTTCACCGCCACGCCGGTAGGCAAAATAAGCCCCTTCTCGATCCAGCCATAGGTGGTCGGGGTCTCAGCCAGCGCACTGCCACACAGTGCCAGCATCAGGGTGATCCCCACCATCATCTTGCCCATTTTACTGCCCTGCCTTGTCAATCCTGCGCCCAGATCTACCACAGTCCCATTGTGGGTCAATCCGATTTATTTCAGTTAGTTGGATAATATCTGGCGGGTCAGGAGAGAGACGACAAAGAGTGGCCGAACGGCGGCCCAAGCGGGCGGAAATATCGCAGGAGAGCAATGCACCGAAAGGTGCTGGATGAAACTGGTGGTTAACCTCAGGTTGTGACGCCAAAGGCTACCACAACAATGAGCGAATTATCAGTCTTGTTCTGAAGGGATTTTTGCCTACACTGTTGTAAACCGGAGGGCCTGAAAACCACCGGTTTTTTTGCGCCTGCCGAAAATTTGCCACTGCAAAAGTGACTTTCAACAAGGCTCAATAAGGAATTTGTAATGCGTATCGAAGAAGACTTGAAGCTCGGTTTCAAGGATGTCCTGTTCCGCCCCAAGCGCTCTACTCTCAAGAGCCGTTCCCAAGTAAGCCTGACCCGTCAGTTCACCTTCAAACACACTCAGACCCAATGGCAAGGCGTACCCGTTATCGCCGCCAACATGGATACCGTCGGCAGCTTTGCCATGGCGCGTACGCTGGCCGGTTTCGAGATGATGACCGCGGTACACAAGCACTACAGCCTTGAGCAGTGGCAAGCTTTCGTCAACGAGACTGACCCGGCGCTGCTGGGCCACGTGATGGTCTCCACCGGCACCTCGGCTGAAGATTTCGCCAAGACCCGCCAAATCCTCGCCATGTCCGAAGCGCTGCGCTTCATCTGTGTCGATGTGGCCAACGGCTACTCCGAACACTTCGTCGAGTTCGTGCGCAAGATTCGTGAAGCCTGCCCCAACCACGTCATCCTGGCGGGCAACGTGGTGACCGGCGAGATGGTCGAAGAGCTGATCCTTTCCGGCGCCGACATCGTCAAGGTCGGCATCGGCCCGGGCTCCGTCTGTACCACTCGCGTCAAGACCGGTGTCGGCTATCCGCAACTCTCCGCCATCATCGAGTGTGCCGATGCGGCCCACGGCCTCGGCGGCCAGATCGTCGGTGACGGTGGCTGCACCTGCCCGGGCGATGTCGCCAAAGCGTTCGGCGGCGGCGCCGACTTCGTGATGCTGGGCGGCATGCTGGCAGCCCACGAGGAGTGCGGTGGCGAGATCGTCGATGTAGACGGTGAGCCTTTCATGAAGTTCTACGGCATGAGCTCCTCCAGCGCCATGGACAAACACGCAGGCGGCGTCGCCGAGTACCGCGCCTCCGAGGGAAAAACCGTACTGCTGCCCTACCGCGGCCCGGTCGAGAACGCAGTGCGCGACATTCTGGGCGGCGTGCGCTCCACCTGTACCTACGTCGGTGCCAGCCAGCTGAAAGAACTCACCAAGCGCACCACCTTTATCCGGGTTCGCGAACAAGAGAACAACGTCTACGGCAAGGAGTAACTTGCCACAGCAACCGTCACGCGCTGACGGTTAGAAGCCAGTCAACCGGTGTGCTACCCTGCGCACCGGTTTTTTTGCATCTGGGATCCCGAGCCATGACCACTCCCCTGCCCCCGTTTGACTGGGACATCTTCTGCTGCGTCGTCGACAACTTCGGCGACATCGGCGTCACCTGGCGACTCGCCCGCCAGCTAAAACGGGAGGGGAATATTGCGGCACATGGCGATGAGGTTCAGGTGCGGCTCTGGGTGGACGATCTGGCAAGTTTCGCCCGCATCTGCCCCGGGCTCGACCCGGCGCAGGATGGCCAGTGGGTCGATGGGATCTATATCCAGCACTGGCATGAGACCCTGCCGACCGAAATGACACCGGCCAGAGTGGTGATCGAGGCCTTTGCCTGCGAACTGCCCGCCCCCTTCATTGAACGAATGGCCGAGCTGATGGCGAGCCAACCCAAGCCCCCCTGCTGGATCAATCTGGAGTACCTCTCGGCGGAGAGCTGGGTCGAGGATTGCCACGGCCTCGCCTCGCCCCAGCGGGTGGGCAACAAGAGCCTCAACAAATACTTCTTCTTCCCGGGCTTTACCGCTAAAACCGGCGGCCTTTTGTGCGAGCACGACCTCCTCACCGAACGGGAGCAGTGGCAGCATGATGATGCGGGACTGGCAGCCTACTGGGCCAGCCTCGGTTTGCCGCCCAGACAAGAGAACGAGCTGCGGGTCAGCCTCTTTACCTACGAGAGCGATGCGCTGCAAAGTCTGGTCGAGAGCTGGTGCCAGAGCGCCACGCCCGTCACCCTGCTGCTGCCGCTGGGGCGCTCTCTCAACGATGTGCTCACCGGCGCAGGTCTGACTGATGCCATCCCTGCAGCCAAAGCGGGGGATCTGCTCCACTCGGGCAGCCTCACCATCAAGCTGCTGCCGATGACAGATCAGGCCGGTTACGATCGACTGCTGTGGAGCTGCGATCTCAATCTGGTGCGCGGGGAGGACTCCTTCGTGCGGGCCCAGTGGGCAGTTCGTCCTTTCCTCTGGCATATCTACCAACAGGAGGAGGAGGCCCATCTGGTCAAGCTGGAGCAGTTCCTCGACCACTATCTTGCTGATCTGCCTGCCGATTGCGCCCAATGGCTGCGCCGCTTCAATCTGGCTCTCAACCGTGGTGAAGATTGCCGCGCACTCTGGGCCCAATGGCCGCAATACAGCGCGATTTGGCAGCAACATGGGCGACTCTGGTCACAGAAGCTGCTCCGGGATGGGGATCTCGTCACGAGGTTGGTGAAATTTCTGGAAAGCCGTATATAATCTGGCAGTTTTTATCCGTCCGTTTCACGAACAGGAATTTTTTACATGAAAACCGCTCAGGAAATCCGCGCTGGTAACGTAGTCATGATCGGCACCGAGCCGATGGTGGTCCAGAAGGCTGAATTCAACAAATCCGGCCGTAACTCCGCCGTGGTCAAAATGAAGCTGAAAGGCCTGCTGAACGGCAGCGCCACCGAGACTGTCTTCAAGGCCGACGACAAGCTGGACGTTGTTCAGCTGGAGCGTAAAGAGTGCACCTACTCCTACTTCTCCGACCCCCTGTATGTCTTTATGGACACCGAGTACAACCAGTACGACGTAGAGAAAGACAACCTGGGTGACGTGCTGAACTACCTGGTAGACGGCATGGAAGATCTGTGTGAAGTGACTTTCTACAACGAGAAAGCCATCTCCGTAGAACTGCCGACCACCATCGTGCGTGAAGTTGAGTACACCGAGCCGGCTGCCCGTGGCGACACCTCCGGTAAAGTGACCAAGCCTGCCCGTCTGAAAGGCACTACCTACGAGCTGGCTGTTGCCGCTTTCGTAGAGATCGGTGACAAGATCGAAATCGATACCCGCACCGGCGAATTCAAGCGTCGCGTCAACTAATTGACCGCTTTGAATTGATTACAAAAAAGCGAGCCACCGGCTCGCTTTTTTATTGCCTCCGAGTTGCCATCACACCGCCCGCCTTCAGAAAATCCCGCCGCCGCCGCTAACCCAGATAACCGGGGGAGCACACTATGGCCAGATTATCCTTATCACTGCTGTTATTGACCTTGCTGGCTGGCCATGGGGCAGAGGCGAGCGAGGTCGCCCCCCCCGTTGCCGAACCTATGCCCCTCGACCACTGGCAAGCGAGCGACTGGAAAGGGTTGCCCGATGCTACCCAGATCGACAAGCAGACGGTGCTGTTCGCCAAACATGACAGTGAAAACTATCTGGGGCTCGCCATTTTACTGCCCGACTGGCAGCGCAGCGGCCAACTCTGGCAACTGACTCGCGCCCTCAGCCGACTGGGCTTTGATACCCTGCTGCTGCTGCCCTCCCCCCAGCAGACCGAACTGGACCCAGCCGCCGAGAAAAAAGCGAAAAACAGCGATGAGTTTCGCAAGCAGTTTGCCGAGCGGATCAGCAAGCTGGCCGATGCCAAGCTGCAGGAGGGGGGCTTCAAGCTGATCCTGGCGCAAGGTACCGGCGCCGCCTGGACTGCCAATCTCATCGCCAGCGAACAGTTGCCCGCCCCCGACGCGCTGGTGCTGCTCGATGGCTTCTTCCCCAATCAGCAGAGCAACCAGACCCTGGCCAAACAGGTGGCTCAGGCGGCCATCCCCACCCTGGACCTCTATCAGGAGGATGGCGGTCGCTGGCCACTGCTGGCCGCCGAGGCCCGCAAAAGCGAGAGCCGGCGCAGCAACAAGCTCAACTATCGCCCCTACGCCCTGATGGAGCTGGAGGAGACCCCCACCCGCATTCAGGGCTGGCTCAACCATCTGGGCTGGCTCTAAACCAGCCGCCACCGTGGCGCAATAAAGCGCGCGCCAGCTCACATCTGCCGGATAAAGCCCAACCCTACCACGGCGACGATCTGGCCCTGACCGCATCCTCTTTGGCATCATGGCCTCTCGAACCTGAACAATGGCAGGAAGGTCCATGCAGCAGATTGTGTTTCTCGACAGCGATACCCTGGATGCGGGCATCACCCTGCATCACCCCGACTTCCCCCACCACTGGCAGAGCTATCCAAGTACTACCCCGGAACAGGTGGTGGAACGGCTCAAAGATGCCAGCATCGCTATCATCAACAAAGTACGGATCGGCGCCGCCGAACTGGCCCAGTTGCCTGAGCTCAAACTCATCGCCCTGGCCGCAACCGGCAGCGACAACGTGGATCTGGATGCGTGCCGCGCCGCCAACGTCGGGGTGTGCAATATCCGCAACTACTCGGGCCCCTCGGTGCCGGAGCACGCCATGGCGCTGATGCTGGCCCTGTCGCGCAACCTCTTCTGCTGGCGCCAGTCGCTGCTGGAGGGGCGCTGGCAACAGAGCGGCCAATTCTGCTTTTTCGACCACAACATCATGGATCTGCACGGCAAGCAGCTTGGCATCATCGGCAAAGGGACGCTCGGACAGGCGCTCGGCGAGCGGGCCAAAGGGATGGGGATGACAGTGCGTTACGCCCAGAGCCAGATCGGCGCCAGTCACGACGAGGACCGCTTGCCCCTCGACGAGTTGCTGCAAAGTTCGGACGTCATCAGCCTGCACTGCCCGCTCACCCCCTACACCCGCAACCTCATTGGCGAGCGGGAGCTGGATCTGATGAAACCGGGCGCCCTGCTGATCAACGTCGGCCGCGGTGGGTTGGTGGATGAGGAGGCGCTGCTGCAAGCGCTGGCCAACGGTCGCCTCGGTGGTGCCGGTTTCGATGTGGCGAGCGTCGAACCGCCGCCTCCCGACCATCCCTTGATGAAGGCGCTGCAATACCCCCACTTCATTCTGACCCCTCATGTGGCCTGGGCCAGCGAGGAGTCGATGCAGCGACTGGCCGACCAGCTGATCGACAACATCAACGCCTTTGCCGCCGGTCGCCGCCAGCACCGGCTGGTGTAACCGCACGAGCGAGTCACCGCAAAATCGAGTGACCACACCATGCAAAACGGGACCAACAGGCCCCGTTTTGCATCTTCCGCACTCACTGCACACGCATCAATCGTCGTCATGCCATCTGTGCTTCTTATGCTTTTTGTACTTCTTGTGGTGCTTGTGATGGTGATGATCGTCGTCATCATCGTAATAGCGATCCTGGCTCTTGTGGCCATCGCCGGTCTTGGCACCGATGGCCGAACCGCTCGCCCCGCCAACCCCGGCGCCGATCAGCTGACCGGTATCGCCACCGACACTCTTGCCGATAGCGGCACCGCCCAGCGCCCCCACCGCGCCGCCAAGGGCCGCTTCATTCTTGTTGCCCTTGTTGGCCGTCGCCGCACCACCGGCTGCGCCGCCCAATGCAGCCCCCACCAGCGCACCGGTATCTCCCCCCAACTCCTTGCCGATCATGGTGCCCGCCACCCCGCCTGCGCCACCACCGAGAATGGTGTTGAGAGTTTCCGAACCGTGGGCCGCAGTGCTGCCCAGCAATGACGCCCCCAACAGAGCCAGAGCACCGATGCCACGCGTACTCATATCCATGGATACTCCTGTCAAACCTGATTAATAATCAGCAGCACTATACAAAGAGCTATCAGGTTCGCCAGCCAGCAGAAAACAGGGATGCGACAGTCAATGGCAGTACAGTCACAGCCAACACAGGAAGAGTAGAATCAACCTATTGAATTAAAACGTGAAAATTAACATTGAACCAGACAGTCACGACAAAGTGACCGATAACCTGGCAGCCGCGTCCTGTCGAATAGTCAGCGCGCTGGGACAAAAGCTGTCAGTCAAGGGCCCCTGCCACCCCTTCAGCCAGATGCCAGCAGTTCCGGCCAGCCTCCTTGCTGCGGTAGAGGGCAGCATCAGCCCGCTCGAAGATAGGGCCGGCGGCAGGAGAATGGCAGGCGCCGCCGGCACTCAGGGTGATCGGCCCATGGTGTTCACGCCACTGTTGCTGACGCACCAGTTCAAGCAGACAACCGAGTTTCTCCGCCAACTCATCCTGTGGCTGTTGCAGCAGAGCGGCAAATTCATCCCCACCTATCCGGTAAACCGTACTCACCCCCAGCACATCAGCAAGACAGTTGGCCACCCGACACAGCACCTGATCGCCGAAGGCATGGCCCTGGCTGTCGTTGATCCCCTTGAAGTGATCGACATCAAACAGCAGCAGCCAGAAGCACGCCCCCCTCTGCTCCAGTGCCGCCTTGTGCTGCTCGAAGGCTCGTCGGTTCATGATACCGGTCAGGGGATCCCGCAACAGCGCATCCTGCCCCTTGAGAAAACTGGCCCTGACCTGATCGATCTCGTTCAGGCTACGCCGCACGAACCAGGTCTTGGGCTCACTGACAGGCGCTGAACGCTCCAGATCGCGCACGATGCCGGTCAATGAGCCCGACACCAGCTCCTGCTCCTGGCGGAAGATCCGCACCAGCAGACTCAGGCTGCAACACCAGATGGCAAACAGAGAGAGCAGTGGAAAAACCACCATCTGCAACGCATCGTAGAGGCTGTCACGAAACAGTACTGGCGGCAGATAGATGTTGAGATCCCAACCAATATCCGCCAGCTCACGCTTGATATAAGTCCCATGCCACAGCACATCCAGGCCGAGCCACTGCTGACTCTGATGCTGCTTGATGGTGTTGGTCGCCAGCAGATCCATATTGCTGCCCACTACCAGCTGATCAGTGTCACGCAAGGTCAGATAGAGTGCCGCCTGATTACTACCGACCGTGCGCTGCAGCGCCTGCTGCAGCGAGTCGAATGACATGTCAACCATCAGCAGACCCAGCAACTGCCCCTGCTCGTCCCTCACCCGTTTGATCAGGCTGAGAATCAGCTCCTGAGTATTGTATTCAGGGTAGGGGCCAAACCAGACGGGCTCGTCGCCCGGCATGGCGGTCACCTGATACCAGGGGCGCAGCGCTGCCTTATAACCTGGGGGCGCGAGCCACTCCGGGTAACTGTCGATGCGATCCGCTTTCAGGTTGTAAAAGTAGATATAGTGGTTGCCGGGCTTGATCTGATGGGCAATAGCCCAGATGGGAGAGTCGGCCGGCTCGCCGCGGGCTATCTTCTCCTTGTCTAGGGAGCCCTCCAGCACTGCCAGTTGCCGCTCATTGACCTTCACCATCTCGTGGATCAAGGACGCCTCAACGGAGGAAGCCATGTGACCGAAGCCGGATACCGTCATGTCGATATCCCGCAGATAGCTGGCAATGGCCATGATGATAGTCACGATCAGGATCAACAAGCCAAGCAGTGCGGAGAGGGGGGCCAGCACATAGTAACGCTTGTTGAGATACGAGCGGCTCACATGACATCCGAACAGGGGAAAACATAGCGGGATTGTGCGAGAGAAAGGAGAGTGAATCATTGATTAATATCACTTCAACGCCCCTTTAATGACATTTCCAATACTAACAAAACATCAAGGTTCGCAAACGAATATCAACTGACAGGAAAAACGCTAGTTACCCCGGGTTAACCCCGCTCTGCATTGCGGGTGTTATAGTCTATACCTGACGCGGCCGGCGCTGGACAAACCGTCCATCACCGGCTGCAACGCCAAGCAGAACAAGGAGATGTTATGAGCAGTCCGTTTATCGAACAGATCAAAGCACGTCGTACCATCTATGCCCTGGGCAGCCAGGTGTCCCATACACCGGAACAACTGACGGCCCTGATCCAGGATGCCATCAGGCACAGCCCCTCCTCCTTCAATTCCCAGAGCTCCCGCGCCGTCATCCTGTTTGGCGCCCAGCACCATAAGCTGTGGGATATCGTCAAAGCCGAGCTGAAAAAGATCGTGCCGCCGGAGGCCTACGCCCAGAGTGAGGCCAAGGTGGATGGCAGCTTCCGCGCAGGTTTCGGCACTGTGCTGTTCTTCGAAGACACCGACGTCATCAAGGATCTGCAGCAAAAGTTTGCCCTCTATGCAGACAACTTCCCCATCTGGTCGGAACATGCCACCGGCATCGCCCAGTTTGCGGTCTGGACCACCCTGGCCCAGGAGAAGATCGGCGCCTCCCTGCAACACTACAACCCCCTCATCGACGAGGCGGTACGCAAGGAGTGGAACCTGCCAGCCAGCTGGCTGCTGCGTGCCCAGATGCCCTTTGGCAGCATCCAGCAACCGGCCGGCGACAAGACCTTCATCGACGATGCCACCCGTTTCCGCGTTTTCAAATAACGGCCAGATAGCAAAACGCCCCCGCATCTCGGGGGCGTTTTTATTGCGACATCAAGAGTTCGGATAGCGATGGTTCATACCGCAATCTGCGGTCGTCACGCACTCGCACCACAGCTCAGGCGGGCAGCGTCACCAGCAGGGATGTCTCTCCAGGTTCCACCTTCACCTCGTGCCAGCCTCAGCCGTGCTGACTACTTAGCTGTTCGATAATGGTGGCGCGCAGCAGGGCTCGCCCTTCGTCGATGCGAGTTGATCGGGAGAGTCCTTTCGCCCACATCAGCGCCAGGGTTCGACTCAGCACTGGCTCGTGCAGCGCCACGACTTTCAGCTGGGGATCGCGCAGGTTCGCGGCATAGAGTCCGGGCAGGATAGCAACTGCCAACCCTGAGCGCACCAAGCCGTAAAGCGTCTCGACATAATCTGTGGTGTATCTGGGCTTGAGCCCGGGCAACTGGCTCTGGGCCAGTCCGTTGACCTGCCGGCTGACGTTGCCTCTGGCAAAGAGGGCGATGTCGCGGCGGGTCAGCGCCTGCCAGCTGATGGCCTCTTCCCCTGCCAGCGGATCCTGCCGGTTGATCACCGCCACCAGCGCATCGTCCAGCAGCGGCGTCACCTCCAGCGAATCGGGCAACTCGCCATCCAGCACGCCTATCCCCGCATCCAGAGACCCCTCGGCCAGCGCCTGCAGCAGACCGTCGTTGGTGTGATCCTGAAACTCGACCCGCAAGCCCGGGAACTGCTGCTGCAGACGGGCGGCCGCCAGCGGGAACATCAGGGCACAGGCCGAGGGGATCAAGCCAATGCGCAGGGTGCCATCGCCCCCTTCGACCATCACCTGCTGCATATCGGCAAAAGCGGCGTGGGCCACATTGAGCAGCCCCTTGGCGTGGGGCAGGATCGCCTCTCCCTGTTCGGTCAGAGTGACCGCCTGCGCGGTGCGGTGAAACAGTTTGCCGCCGAGCACAGATTCGATCTGGCGCAGGGCACTGCTCAGGGCCGGCTGGCTGATGGCCATCTGATTGGCCGTTTCGGTAAAGTGGCGCAGCTGGGCCAGCGTGACAAAATACTGGATCTGCTTCAGAGAGAGCGCAGGCAGACGGCGCCAGGGTTCGGACATGAAATCGACAACCGAAAAAAAAACGTTTGCAGCAGCATAACCCTTTCTTATCCAGTTATAAATTCTTTGCGCTATGCACGGGCCAATCCCCTCCCTAAAGTGGGCCCATTATTCCCCTTGTCAGGCCATCTCCTTCATGTGTGAACAAGATGCATCCCTCAATTTGCGCCGCCGCGCCGTGCAGGCGGCCCTCGGCGAAGCCCCCTTCGATCTGCTGCTGACCAACGCCAACTTGGTCGACATGGTGACTGGCGAGATCCGCCCCGTCGACGTGGGGCTGGTCGGCCCGCTGATCGCCAGCGTTCATCCGGTCGGCACCTTCCAGCAGGCACACGAGACCCACGACCTGGCTGGCGCCTATCTCTCGCCCGGTCTGATCGACAGCCATGTCCATGTGGAGAGCTCCCACCTGACACCGGAGCGCTACGCCGATGTGGTGGTCGCCCAGGGCACCACCACCATCTTCTGGGATCCCCACGAGCTGGCCAATGTGCTGGGACTGGCGGGGGTGCGCTACGCCATCGACGCCAGCCGCAATCTGCCACTGCGGGTCATCTGCGCCGCCCCCTCCAGCGTCCCCTCGACGCCGGGTCTCGAGATGTCTGGCGCCGACTTCCACGGCCCCGAGATGGCTACCATGCTGGAGTGGCCGGAGGTGGCGGGGATCGCCGAGGTGATGGACATGCAGGGGGTGCTGGGCGGCAGCGAACGGATGACCGGCATCCTGCACGCCGGTTTGCAGCGCAATGCCCTGATTGAGGGGCACGCCAGGGGCCTCAGTGGCAACCGGCTGCAAGCCTATCTGGCCGCCGGGGTCAGCTCGGATCACGAACTCACCTCGGCTGCCGATGCGCTGGAGAAGCTGCGGGCCGGGCTTACCCTGCAGCTGCGCGGCTCCCACCCCTATCTGCTGCCGGAGATCGTCGCGGCGCTGAAACAGCTGCCCCACCTCTCCTCCCAAATCACTCTCTGTACCGACGATGTGCCGCCCGACATGCTGCTGGAGAAGGGAGGCATGATTGCGCTGGTCAAACTGCTGGTTGAGCTGGGGCTGGCGGCGCCCGACGTGCTGCGGATGGCCACCCTCAACGCCGCCATCCGCCTGCAGCGCAACGATCTGGGGCTGGTTGCCGCTGGCCGCAACGCCGATCTGGTGGTGTTCGACAACCTCACCGACTTGAATCCGATCTTCGTTTATAGCAGCGGCCAGCGGGTCGCCCGCCATGGCGCCATTCTCACGCCCTCCGAGCCTGTCGCAGGTTGTCAGGTGCCGCGCGATACCATGCAGATCCCCCTGCGCACGCCGGAGGACTTTGTCATTCGGGTACCCGGGCTGACTGCGGGGCGTGCCCGCTTCAAGACCATCAAGGGGGCTCGCTTCACCCAGTGGAGTGAAACCGAGGTTGAGGTTCGGGATGGTCAGGTGATTGTGCCGGCAGGATTTAGCCTCATCTCGGTGCAACACCGCCATGGCCGCCATCAGGCGGGCACCCGGCTGGCGCTGCTGGAAGGGTGGGGCGAGCTGCAAGGGGCCATCGCCACCAGCTACTCCCACGACTCCCACAATCTGGTGGTGCTGGGGCGCGACCCGCAAGAGATGATGCTGGCCGCCAACACCCTGATCGCCAGCGGGGGCGGCATGGCGGTCGTTCAGCAAGGTGAGGTGCTGGCCCACGTTGCCATGCCCATCGCCGGCATGCTCTCCGACCTGGCGGCCAGCGAGCTGGCCGCCAGTTTCCACGCCCTGCGCGAAGTGAGCGGCAAGGTGGCGGAGTGGGAGCCCCCCTACCGGGTCTTCAAGGCCATCGAGGGAACCTGTCTCGCCTGCAATGCGGGGCCCCACCTGACCGACCTTGGTCTCACCGATGGCCTGACCCGCGAGATTGTCGACCCCTTCATCTGCTGCTGGCCCCACGATGCCAGCCAAGCCGATTAACACCGAGGAGAACAGCGTGAACCCTGTCGCGATTATTCTGGATACCGACCCCGGCATCGACGATGCCGTTGCCATCGCCGCCGCTCTCTTTCACCCCGGGATCGCGCTGACACTTGTCACCACGGTCGCCGGTAACGTAGAGGTCAGCAAGACCACACGCAACGCCCTGCGCCTGCTGCACTTTTTCAACAAACAGGTGCCGGTGGCACAAGGGGCCAGTCAGCCCCTCGTGCGCCCCCTCGACAATGCCAGCCATATCCACGGTCACTCCGGCCTCGATGGTTACGAGTTTGTCGAGCCCGGGCAACAACCGCTGCCAATGCATGCCGTAGAAGCCATGAAGGCCACCCTGCTCGCCAGCGAACAGGCCATGACCCTGGTGCCTATCGGGCCGTTGACCAATATCGCCCTGCTGCTCACCCTGCACCCAGAGTGCTGGGAGAAGATCGCGCGGATCGTGCTGATGGGAGGCTCGGCCAGTCGAGGCAACCACACCCCCAACGCCGAGTTCAACATCTACATAGATCCAGAGGCCGCTCACATCGTCTTCAGCAGCGGCCTGCCTATCGTGATGTGCGGGCTAGACGTCACCAGCCGGGCCACCCTGACTGGCGAGATGATAGCAGAGCTGCCCGCCCTCAACCGCACCGGTGCCATGCTTCACGCCCTGTTTGGCCACTATCGCGGTGGCAGCATGCAGACTGGGCTCAAGATGCACGATCTCTGCGCCATCGCCTATCTGGTGCGCCCTGACCTCTTTATCACCCGACCCTGCCATGTGGCCATCGAAACCCGAGGTGAACACACTCTGGGCACTACCTCGGTGGATATCAACAACCGGCTCAAGCGGCCACCCAATGCCGAGGTGTGCCTCGATATCGACGTGCCCGGATTCAGAGCCTGGTGCATGGAGACCCTTGCCCGCGCCATCTGATCCCGAACCGCCAGCTTGCTGGTCAATTCACATCAAGAAGAGAGTGTTTGAAACATGCTGGAAATAATTGTCAGCACCCTGCTCCTGATCATCTGCGGCTATCTCATCGCCAAAAACTACGATGCCAAGATAGTGCTGTTTGGCGCCGGGTTACTACTGATGTTTGCCGCCGTCGGACTGGGCCACACCCTGCTGCCCGCCGCAGATAGCAGTGGCCTCAGCTGGCTCGATCCCTTCGTCCAGATCAAGCAGATCTTCATCAGCCAGATGGGCAATGTCGGTCTCACCATCATGGTGCTGTTCGGCTTCTCCAGTTACATGAGCCACATCGGCGCCAACGACGTCACCGTCATGCTGCTCACCCGCCCCTTGAGCCACATCCGCTCCCCCTACCTGCTGGTGCCGGTGATCTTCCTGCTGGGCAACCTGCTCTCGCTGGTGGTGCCCAGTGCCGCCAGCTTGGCAGTGTTACTGATGGCCACCCTCTATCCGGTGCTCAAGGCGTCGAACATGTCCTCCCTCACTGCCGGGGCCGTCATCGCCACCACTGCCACCATCATGCCCAGCCCGCTGGGGGCCGATAACGTGCTGGCCGCTGAGAAACTGGGGATCCCGCTGGTGGAGTATATCGTCTCCTACCACGCCCCCATCTCGCTGCCCACGCTGGCGTTGATGGCGGTGGTGCACTACTTCTGGCAGAAGGCGATGGACAAGCGCCAACAGGCACGCGGTGGACTGGAAGAGAAAGATGAATCGCTCGCCGTGCCCACCGGGTTGCCCCCCGCCTACTACGGCCTCTTCCCTGTGCTGCCGCTGGTGCTGGTACTGCTGTTTGGCGTCTGCTTCACCCACATCTCCCTCGGGCTGGTGGAGATTACCTTCGTCTGCCTGCTGCTCACTATCGGGGTGGAGCTGCTGCGCAAAGGCAATATCAAGGAGACCAGCAAGGAGTTCGCCATCTTCTTTACCGGTATGGGGACAGGTCTGGCTCAGGTAGTCTCGCTTATCGTGGCAGCCAGCATGCTGGTGGAGGGTCTGAAAGCTATTGGCATCATAGATACCCTGGTGGAGAGCGTGAAGCACATCGACGGGGTCGGCTCGATCCTGATGTTCTTCTTCTCCGGCACGGCGGCGCTGATCGGCTTTATCAGCGGCAGCGGGCTGGCGGTCTTCTACTCCTTTATCAACATCATTCCCGAGATTACCGAGAAAGTCGGGGTCAACAGTGTGTCAGTGGCCCTGCCGATGCAGCTCACCGCCAACCTGATCCGCTCCATGTCGCCGGTCGCCGCGGTGATCATCGTCATCGCCTCGATCACCGGCAGCAACCCCATCGAGATCATCAAGCGCACCTCGGTGCCCATCATCTCGGGCATCATCTGCTGCATGACCCTCTCCTACCTGCTGTTCAACTAAACCTACTCCGTCTACAGGCGATCAATCCGGTCGCCTGTAGACGGTTTTTTACCCTCGGTTGAAAGTGAACCCACTGCATGTAAACGCCCAGAAGATAATCGGGTGGTATAGTCTATAGCTTGAACAACAGGGGATGGCTGGCCACAAGGCTGGCGCCCGGTGACTATCAAGCAAAGGAGATGTTATGAGCAGTCCGTTTATCGAGCAGATCAAAGCACGTCGTACCATCTATGCCCTGGGTGACCAGGTGTCCCATACGCCGGAGCAGCTGACGGCCCTGATCCAGGATGCCATCAAGCACAGCCCCTCCTCCTTCAACTCCCAGAGCTCCCGCGCCGTCATCCTGTTTGGCGCCCAGCACCACAAGCTGTGGGATATCGTCAAAGCCGAGCTGAAAAAGATTGTGCCGCCGGAAGCCTATGCCCAGAGTGAGGCCAAGGTGGATGGCAGCTTCCGCGCAGGTTTTGGCACTGTGCTGTTCTTTGAAGACACCGACGTCATCAAGGATCTGCAGCAAAAATTCGCCCTCTATGCCGACAACTTCCCCATCTGGTCGGAACATGCCACCGGCATCGCCCAGTTTGCGGTCTGGACGACGCTGGCGCAGGAGCAAGTCGGCGCATCCCTGCAGCACTACAACCCGCTCATCGACGAGGCTGTTCGCAAGGAGTGGAACCTGCCCGCCAGCTGGCTACTGCGCGCCCAGATGCCCTTTGGCAGCATCAAGCAAGCGGCTGGCGACAAGACCTTTATCGACGACGCTACCCGTTTTCGCGTCTTCAAATAACGGTCAGATAGCAAAACGCCCCCGCAGTTCGGGGGCGTTTTTATTGCGACATCGGGTGCGGATGACGATGGTTCATACCGCAATATGCGGCCGCAACCCCTTATCTCCACCGCTCAGGCGGGCAGCGTCACCAGCAGGGACGTCTCTCCAAGTTCCACTTTCACCTCGCGCCAGTCGCGGATCACCGCCACCACTACCGGATTGAGCGGCGCATCGCCCCCCACCTGCACCACGGCACAGCCTGCGTGCAGGGCGCTCTCGATACCGGCCGGGGCATCCTCGAACACCAGACAACCAGCGGGCGAGACGCCAAGCCGTTCAGCCCCCAGCAGATAGGGCTCGGGATCGGGTTTGCCATGGACCACAGCTTCGGCCCCCACCAGCAGGTTGGGCAGCGGCAAACCGGCACAATGCAGGCGGTGACGGGCAACCCGCTCACTGGCGGAGGTCACGATGGCCCAGCGCAGTGGTGGCAAGCGGCGCAGCAACTCGCCACATCCGGCGATGGCATCGCCGCCAGTGTGCAGCATCTCCAGCTCGTCGAGGCGCGCCGCCTCCCGCTCCACATCCAGTTGCGGGGCCAGCGCCCGGATCACCTCCCGCGAGCGCATGCCGTGGCACATCGCCTGCACCGGCTCGGGGTCGAGCTGATGCTCACGACACCAGATCCGCCATACCTGCTCCACATCGTCGGTCGAGCAGACCAAGGTGCCATCCATATCGAGCAGCAGGGCGGCGACCGCCACGGTTTTTGTGCCGCTCATACAAACGCCCGGTTCGCAACTCATGCCGGTAATCATGCCGATACTCCCGCCAGCTCAGGTTCAGCTCCCTGCAGCGCATCGGCAAAAGCCTGCTGCTGGGCGGCACGTTCATAACAGGCGAGCGCCTGTTCGGCGCTGCCTGCCCAGACCTGCAGCGGGCCGACCACAAAACCCTGTTGCAGCAGGCTGGCAAGCAGCTCCCCCGTTTCAGGCGCGGCCAGCGGTTGGGCCAGCACCAAGGTGCCTTTCATCAAAAAGAGATAGCGTTGGGTAGACATGATATGACTCCTTGTTCCAGACCGGAGGGGACTCGACTCCCCTTCAGCGCCATTAGAACAGGGCGTTTAGATAATTTATAATGAGCAAATAGCCACCTTCGATAATCAAACGGAATGAAATTCGACCTCAAACAACTGCAGGCGTTCGTGATGCTGGCCGAGACCGCCAACTACCGGGAAGCGGCCAATCGCCTCTTCATTACCCAGCCCGCCCTCACCAAGCAGATCCAGGGATTGGAGCAGACCCTCGGCAGCACCCTGTTCAATCGCGGTCGTCACGGTGCCGAACTGACCGCTGTCGGCGCCCAGCTGTTGACCCAGGCAAGTGCGCTGGTCGAGCACGGGCGGGAGTTCGAGAGCCATGCCCTGGCGGTGGCGAGCGGGATTGCCGGTCGGCTCAAGATTGGCTTTGGTTTGTCGAGCTTTGCACTGGCACCCTCGCTGGTCGCCCGCTTCAAGCAGCAGGAGCCCGATGTGATGGTGCATCTGCAGGACATGCCCTCTGCCATCCAGCAGGAGCAGCTGCTCTCCGGCCAGCTCCAGCTTGGCTTTATGCGCCGCCCGCAGTTGCCGCAGCTACGCGAGCACAGGTTGCTGATTGATCGGTTGGTACTTGCGGTACCAACCCGGATGACCCAGCCAGATCCGGCTGCGTTTGATCTCCAGCAAGCCTTGACCAGCCAGCCGCTGCTGCAGATGGTGGGCCACCGCTGCCCCGGCCTCAGCCAGCAGATCGCCGGTTTTCTCGGCGCCAACCGGTTGACCGGGATGATCCAGGAGGCCGAGGATATCCAGACTCTGGTAGCGCTGGTGGCCGCCGGTATCGGCAACGCCATCCTGCCGCGCAGCGTCAGCTTTATTGCCGGTCCCGACGTGACCCTCTATCCCCTCTCTGGCCCCAATTCCGAGTGGGAGGTCAGCCTGGTATGGAATCCCCTGTTTGCCGACCCCATTCGCGACAACTTCGTCAAGCTGGTGGTCGCCACTCACCCCACGCCTATCTCGGCCACGCCCGGAACGCTAACCCCTGTAAAAACAAAAGCCCCCGCAACGGGGGCCTGACAACATGATGCCGGTGAATTGCTAGCAGCTGACGCTATGGCTGCGGTTTTTGCCCGCCCCCTTGGCGATATAGAGCGCGGCATCGGCAGCGGCCAGCAGATCCCCTTCACTGGCGAGCGGCAGATCGCTGTTGCGTGTGGCAATGCCAATGCTGGCGCTAAGGCGGATCTCCTCCTTCACCACTATGCCGAGCTCATTGATGGCCTCGCGGATCATCTCCCCCAGTGTCAGCGCAGCCTCCCTGTCAGTATTGCCGAGGATCAGGGCAAACTCGTCCCCGCCAAAGCGACAGGGCAAATCCGCCGGGCGCTGGCAGAAGGATTGCAGAAGATGGCCCACCAGCTGGAGGGAGCCATCCCCCATCTGATGACCAAGATGGTCATTGCACGCCTTGAAGTTATCCAGATCCAGCATGATGAGGGAGAGCGGGGTATGTTCGCGCACGCTGCGGCGCCACTCGTTGTGCAGGAAGCTGTTGAACAACCGCCGGTTGGCCAGTCCGGTCAGGGGATCATGCTGGGAGAGGTTGGCGACTTCCAGTTCAAGCCGTTTGCGCTCAGTGATATTGATATGAGCAATGGCATAAAATTCGTCATCGACGCCGATCACTGGCGCCACCCTCATCATAAACCAGCGCTGGGTATCGGGGCTGTGGCAAGGGTACTCCAGATAGAACTTCTCCTGAACACGACGCAGCACCAGGCGGATCCCCTCCACTGCGCTGCGCGCCAGCGGCTCGTCAGAGCTGTCACACACCCCGATGTAGTTAACCCCGAGCCAGTCATACCCTTGGGGCATGCCGTTTTGCTCGGCAAACAGATCCCAAGCGAGATTGGTGTAATGAATCACGCCATCCCGGTCTATCACCGATATCTGGTCTTCCAGCGAATCCAGCAGCGCAGCCAGATAATGAGCTCGCTCGGCGAAGTGACTTCGCGGCCTCTGTATATCATCCACCATGATGGCCATCCTGTGGCAAAAGTGGCGTATCGCCATCTATTAACTATTAAGTCAGCAGATAGAGTAAAGCACCCAATTTCCACTTGGCCAACTGAGACCAAATTTCACCATCGAACACTATCCGGCAAGGTTTCAGGCCAGTTTCCCTGTTCCGGATAACAAGAGCACATCATGAGCATATGTATCTGATAAGTCACATTTAATGACCACACCACTGATTTTCGCAGGGGATGCCATCGCCCTCTCCGTCCATTTTGGTGTTCGGGCAATGTTGCAAAAACCAGATTGCCTCCTCGCAGGAAGTCATCTGGGAACAATGCTGCCGACCATCACACTGGCGAATAAAGGTCGTTGCCTGTGGCCTGCTGACCGTGGTGCTGACCTCCTCCTGATTGAAAGAGGAGACCGGCAAGGGCGCAATCGACTCGGCCGAGAAGCGTGAGTAGATAGAAAAAAGGCCAGCGAGCACCAGCAGGGGAATAAGTTTGCCGCGCCAACTGCTCTTGCTGCGCCGATAGGGCTTACGTCGCTCTCTGGTCGCAGTGGATCGTGGCGGCTGACTTGCCGCCCGCCATGATGGAGTTGCCGATGGTGTTGCTGACCTTGCTGCTGATGATGCAGAAAATGACGCGGCTGCTGGCCCGGCATCCGCCAACGTGAGCGGACGATCGGGGAAAAAGACCTGTAACGCCCTTGGTTTGCCATCCTGGCCACTGCCGATCAGATAGGTGACACGCTCCCCCGGCTCGGGCACGCGGCCATCTGATTGCAGCGCCGTAACGTGCACAAACAGCCCTGCACTGCGTGCTCCATTGATTGCCTGCTCGGCGCCATTTTGCTCCGGCGTAATAAATCCAAAGCCGCGCGCCTCGTTCCAGCTCGCGATCCGTCCCTGATAACGCATCTGTCCATCCTTGTTGTTATCCATGTGAGCACTATCTTGCCAGACAATCATGTTGCCCAAAAGCGCTGCGGCCCGACAGGGGGCCGCAGAGTCAATCTCAACACGGTGCTCGGGCGCAGCCTGCGTTAAGGATCAAGCCAACCGGGACACCTTGATGATCTCGGCGATGCGACCCAGCATCCGCAGCGAGGTGTGATGCTCGGTGGCATCTGCGGCGGCGCAGGCATCCTCCAGAATGGTGATGGCGTAGTCGCGATCGTGACCATCCCGCGCTGCCGCCTGAATGGCCCAGCTGGTGCTCACCCCGCACAGATAGAGGTGGTCGATGTGGTTGGCCCGCAGCGCAGGCTCCAGCGCCGTGCCATAGAAGGGGCTCACTCTGGGCTTGGTCAGCACCAGATCGCCGGGCTGCACATCCAGATCAGGATGAAAGTCGGTGCCGCTGTCAACCAAAGAGAGCGCCCCCAACTGGTGAGCGCGACCAAACATGGGAGACCCCTTGGGTTGCAGCTGATAGCCGCCGTCAAAGCCCACCTTGAGTAGCACCACCAGCCAGCCGTGGGCGCGGGCATGGGCCAGCGCCTGATTGGCATGCGCGATGGCATCCTGCTCCAGCACATGGGCTGCGGAGGCGGCGATGCGCCCGTCGGGATGGGCAATATCGTTGATAAAATCGATCACCAGCAGTGCCTTGTTCATCACCTTTGCTCCTTCGCGCATTCAGCCCGTGCTATCTGGTTTCTACCTGTCAACCAGCCCCAGTGCATAGCGCAGCGCCATCTCCTTGAGCGGGCCAGCTTTATCCGCCAGATTGAGAGCAAGATTGCGGGCCAGCTTGAGCGGGCCAATCTCGTTGCTGAACACCCCGTAGAAGAGATCCATCCCCGACTGCATCAGCAGGTTGTCGGGACGACGGCGTCGCTCGTAACGCTCGGCCAACGCCAGCTGATGCCAGTCGGCGCCAGCTCCTTGCAGCAGATCAGCCCAGCAGGCCACATCCTTGAAGCCGAGGTTGACCCCCTGCCCCGCCAGCGGGTTGATGGTGTGGGCAGCATCGCCAAGCAGCACCACCCGACCGACGTGATAGTTGTTGGCGTGGCGACGCACCAGCGGGAAACTCCCCTTGCCAGTGACGGTAAATCCGCCGAGCCGACTCGGGAAGTGGCGGCGCACTTCGGCGGCAAGCCCTTCGTTGCTCATAGCCGCCAGCGCGCGGATCCGGGCCGGGTTGTCATACCACACCAGGGAGCCGTGCTGGCCGGGCAGCGGCAGGAAGGCGCGCGGGCCGCTCGGGGTGAACTGCTGCCAGGTGATATCTTCCTGCGCAAAGTCGGTGTCGATATTGATCAGCATGCAGTGCTGGCGGTACTCGAAGCGCGATACACCGATACCCGCCAGCTTGCGGGTGTGGGATTCGGCACCGTCACAGGCCAGCACCCAGCGGGCCGCCAGCTCGGTGCCATCATCCAGAGTCAGCACAGCTTCATCCGCACTCTGGCGCAGGCTGGTCACCACCGCCGGGGTGTGGGTCTGGATGGTGGGGAAATCCTCCATCCGTTTGAGCAGGGCGAGCTGCACCAGCCGGTTTTCGATGATGTAGCCGAGCTGGGGCAGACCGAGATCGGCGGAATTGAAGCGGGTGGCAAAACCGTCCAGCTCCCAGGTCTCCAGTCGGCGGTAGGGGCAGAGTCGCATCTGCTGCAGATGGTGCCAGGCACCGGCCTGCTCCAGCAGCGCCACCGAGGCCTGACTGATGGCAGAGACCCGCAGATCCAGCGGCTGCTCCGGCGCGTAATGCTCCGGCAGTTGGGTCTCGATGACCCGAACCGAGAGGCCCTGAGCCGCCAGCAGACAGGCGGTGGCGGCGCCCACCATGCCGGCGCCGACGATGGCGATATCACACTGTTCCATACATTTATTCCTGAAAGGGTGCGTCCGGCGACAGCGCCCGGACGTGAACCGGATGGCAGCATGATAGCGCAAGGGCGACTGATAAACAGTGAGACAAACGGGGAATTGCTGCGTCAAATCAAGGAGAAAGCTTATTGAGCTTACTGGCAACAGGTATCGGGTGAGCACCATTGCCAGCTGGATATTAGCTAGGCAGTATCCAGATTGCGGAGTAAAATGCGCGGTCCTTTGACCATGCCGATTTCAAAACAAGTCAAGAGAAGCAATGAGCAAGAAACTTCACATTAAAACCTGGGGTTGCCAGATGAACGAGTATGACTCGTCCAAAATGGCCGACCTGTTGGATGCCAGCAATGGCTACACCCTTACCGAAGAGCCCGAAGAGGCAGATGTCTTGCTGCTCAATACCTGCTCCATCCGCGAAAAAGCGCAGGAGAAGGTGTTCCACCAGCTGGGACGCTGGAAAAAGCTCAAGGCCAACAAGCCCGGTCTGGTGATCGGCGTGGGTGGCTGCGTTGCCTCTCAGGAGGGCGATGCGATTCGCCAACGCGCTCCCTATGTGGATATCGTGTTCGGCCCGCAGACCCTGCATCGCCTGCCCGCCATGATCAAGGAAGTGCAAGAGGGCCGTGGTGCCCAGGTTGATATCGCCTTCCCCGAGATCGAAAAATTCGACAGCCTGCCCGAACCGCGCGCCGAAGGGGCCACCGCGTTCGTCTCCATCATGGAAGGCTGCTCCAAATACTGTACTTACTGCGTGGTGCCCTACACCCGCGGTGAAGAAGTGAGCCGTCCGCTGGACGACGTGCTCTACGAAATCGCCCAGCTCGCCCAGCAGGGCGTGCGCGAAGTGAACCTGCTCGGCCAGAACGTCAACGCCTACCGCGGTCCGACCTTTGATGGCGGCATTTGCACCTTCGCCGAGCTGCTGCGTCTGGTAGCCGCCATCGACGGTATCGATCGCATTCGCTACACCACCAGCCACCCGATCGAGTTCACCGACGACATCATCGAAGTCTACAAAGACACCCCGGAAGTGGTCAGCTTCCTGCACCTACCGGTGCAGAGCGGCTCCGACCGTATTCTGACCATGATGAAACGCCCGCACACCATCCTGGAGTACAAATCCAAGATCCGTCGCCTGCGTGCCGCCCGTCCCGACATCACCATCAGCTCCGACTTCATCGTTGGCTTCCCGAACGAGACGGACGAAGACTTTGAAGCGACCATGAAGCTGATCGAGGATGTGGGTTTCGACATGAGCTTCAGCTTCATCTTCAGCCCGCGCCCGGGCACCCCGGCCGCCGACATGCCCGACGATGTCGACATGGAAGTGAAGAAAGCCCGTCTGGCCCGCCTGCAGCACGTCATCAACAACCAAGCGATGCAGATTGGCCGCGCCATGCTGGGCACCACCCAGCGCATCCTGGTGGAAGGGCCCTCCAAGCTCGACCCGATGCAGCTGTGTGGCCGCACCGAGAACAACCGGGTGGTCAACTTCGAAGGCCAGCACACCTTGATCGGCGGCTTTGCCGACGTGGAGATCACCGAGGTGCGTCCCAACTCCCTGCGCGGCAAGTTCATCCGCGGCGAGAACGAGATGAACCTGCGGATCGCCACCGCCCCGAGCGAAATCCTGGCCCGTCGCCCGGATAACGTACCGGACGAGCTGGGCGTTGCCGCCTTCACTCCCCATTAATCCCCTCCTCCCCATTCGCCCAGCGGATGGGGAGCGCCTTGAGACGAGGATATTTTGAGCCGACACATCTCGACCCTGAATCTGCATCTGGAGCCCGCCGACAACCAGCGCCTTGCCAGCCTGTGCGGCCCCTTCGATGACAATATCAAGCAGCTGGAGCGCCGCCTCGGCGTCGAGATCAGCTACCGTGACAGCCACTTCCAGCTGGTGGGCAAACCGGCCCAGCTGGATGCCGCCGCCGTCATCCTCAAGCACCTCTATGTGGAAACCCAGCCCCTCAAGGGTGGCAAGGTGACCGACATCACCCCCGACATGGTCCATCTGGCCATTCAGGAGTCGCGGGTGCTGGAGCAGGATGACGAACCGGCGCCGAGCATCCCATATGGCAAGGAGGTGACGGTCAAGACCAAGCGCGGTCTCATCAAACCACGCAGCCCAAATCAGGCCCAGTACATTGCCAATATCGTGCGCCACGACATCTGCTTCGGCATAGGCCCGGCCGGTACCGGCAAGACCTATCTGGCGGTCGCAGCGGCGGTGGATGCGCTGGAGCGTCAGGAAATTCGCCGCATTTTGCTGACCCGTCCGGCGGTGGAAGCGGGGGAGAAGCTCGGCTTCCTGCCCGGCGATCTCTCCCAGAAGGTGGATCCTTACCTGCGCCCGCTCTACGACGCCCTGTTCGAGATGCTGGGTTTTGAGCGGGTGGAGAAGCTGATGGAGCGCAACATCATCGAGGTGGCGCCGCTTGCCTATATGCGCGGAAGAACCCTCAATGACGCCTTTATCATTCTCGATGAGGCCCAGAACACCACCACCGAGCAGATGAAGATGTTCCTCACCCGCATCGGCTTCAACTCCAAGGCCGTGGTCACCGGCGACATCACCCAGGTAGACCTGCCGCGCAACGCCAAATCCGGCCTGCGCCACGCGCTGGAAGTGCTGCCAGGGGTCGATGGTCTGTCGTTCAACTTCTTCGAGTCCAAAGACGTGGTTCGCCACCCGGTGGTGGCCCGCATCGTGCAGGCCTATGAGGCGTTCGATGCCAAACAGGCAGCCGAAAAAGCAGCACCCTATTCCGGCAAAGAGAGTGAGCAATGAGCGTAACCCTGGATCTGCAGCTGGCCAGTGCCAGCACTGACGGCCTGCCCACCGAAGCCCAGCTGCAAGGCTGGCTTGACGGCACCATTCTCGGCTTCCAGCAGGAGGCAGAAGTGACGGTGCGTATCGTCGATGAGGCGGAGAGCAACGAGCTCAATCTCACCTATCGCGGCAAGGACAAGCCCACCAACGTGCTCTCCTTCCCGTTCGAGGCGCCACCCGGTCTGGAGCTGCCGCTGCTCGGCGATCTGGTGATCTGCCGTCAGGTGGTAGAGCGCGAGGCCGAGGAGCAGAACAAGCCCCTGATGGCCCACTGGGCCCACATGGTTGTGCACGGCAGTCTGCATCTGCTAGGTTATGACCATATCGAGGATGAGGAAGCCGAAGAGATGGAAGCGCTTGAGCGCGACATCATGCAGGAGCTAGGTTTTGCCGATCCTTATCTGAACGACGAAGAGTAAAGAACCGGATGGTCATCGTCTTGAAACAGCAGATGGCCATCCTTATATAACCCGAACTATTTCAAGTGTGTTCATACGAGTAACCAAGAGAGAAAATGACCGACGATCACCCTAGTACCGGCTCGCCGAAGAAAACCTGGCTCGACAAACTCAGCCAACTCTTCCAGGGCGAGCCAAAAGACCGCAATGATTTGGTAGACGTGATAGCCGATGCCGAAGAGCGCGACCTCATCGATCAGGACACCAAGGACATGATCGAGGGGGTGCTGGAGATCGCCGATCTTCGCGTGCGCGATATCATGATCCCCCGCTCCCAGATGGTGACCATCGAGAAGTCCCAACCGGTAGATGCAATCCTGCCGGTGATCATCGAGTCCGGTCACTCCCGCTTCCCGGTGATCAACGAGGACAAGGATCATGTGGAGGGCATTCTGCTCGCCAAGGATCTGCTCCCCTTCGGCTTTGGCGGCCATCACGCCAGCGAGCCGCTGCAGCTCGAGAAAATCTTGCGCCCCACGGTGATCGTCCCTGAAAGCAAACGGGTTGACCGTCTGCTCAAGGAGTTCCGCGAAGAGCGCTACCACATGGCCATCGTGGTCGACGAATTTGGTGGCGTCTCCGGTCTGGTGACCATTGAAGACATTCTCGAGCTTATCGTCGGCGAGATAGATGACGAATTCGATGACATCGAGGATGAGCCGGACGAGATCCGCCGCATCAGCAAACGGGTCTTCTCGGTTAGTGCCCTTACCGAGATCGAGGATTTCAACGACTTCTTCGGCACCCAGTTCAGCGATGAAGAGGTGGATACTGTGGGTGGTCTAGTGATGCACGCCTTCAGTCATCTGCCCAAGAAGGGCGAGGAGATCGAGCTGGACGGCTACCTGTTCAAGGTGATGCATGCCGACCGGCGTCGTCTGCAGCAGTTGCAGGTGAAGATCCCGGAGAACCATGTCGTGGCACAATCTGAACCCCAGTAAACTGCCAGCGATCTTTTGACAACGCCCCGCCTGCGGGGCGTTGTGCTATCCGGATGGCGCGAGGCTCGCCGTTAACCGCCGTACGGGGTAAGATACCGGCCATTCGACCCCAGTTGCACACCAAGACGAGCACCATCGCCCGTGAGATTATCCCCTGTTACTTCCAAAATTCTGTTAAGCCTCAGTGCATTGGCCTCTGGCGCCATCGCCGTGCTGGCCTTCTCCCCCTTCGGCTACTGGCCGCTGGTGCTCCCCTCCCTGCTTGGCCTCTATGCCCTGCTGGACAAAGCCACGCCAAAGCAGGCCGCCTGGCGCGGTTTTGGCTACGCCATGGGGCTCTTTTTACCAGGCCTGTGGTGGATCCACGTCAGCATGACCGAATTTGGCGGCATCCCGCTGCCGGTCGCTTTTATACTGCTGGCCGGTCTATCCGCCTATCTGGCGCTCTACCCGACGCTCGCCTGCTGGGTTTTCGCCCGCTTCTTTGGCAGCCGTCACTGGAGCCGCTGGCTGCTCGCCTTTCCGGCACTCTGGCTGCTGGCGGACTGGCTGCGTGGCTGGGTGATGACAGGCTTCCCCTGGCTCTGGTTTGGCTACAGCCAGATCGACGGCCCGCTCAGGGGCTTTGCTCCCATTTTCGGGGTGCAGGGCATCACCCTCGCCCTGTTGCTCTCTGCCTCCGCCATCTGGCTGGTGTGGAAATCCCGCTCCCCGCTCTGGCTGGCAGTGCCCGCTCTGCTGGTAGCCGGTGCCCACGGTCTGATGCAGCTCAGCTGGGTCACCCGTGGCGAGCCGGTCAAGGTAGCACTGGTGCAAGGCAATATCGCCCAGTCCCTCAAGTGGGATCCGGAGGCGCTGGTGCCGACGGTGCGCAAATATCAGGATCTCAGCCGCGAGAATCAGGATGCCGATATCATCGTCTGGCCGGAGTCGGCCATCCCGGCCATCGAGAAGGAGATGGGGCCCTATCTGGAGAGCCTCGACAAGGCGATGAAGGTGAACAACACCGGTCTGCTGGCGGGGATCATTCACTATGATTTCGAGCAACGACGCTTCTTCAATACCGTGCTCGGCATGGGGGTGCAGGATGCGGATGGCAAGGAGTCCTACTTCTACGGGCACCCCAACCGTTACAACAAGTACCACCTGCTGCCCATCGGCGAGTTCGTGCCATTTGAAGATCTGCTGCGTCCCATCGCCCCCTTCTTCAATCTGCCGATGTCCTCTTTCAGCCGGGGCGATGAAGTGCAGCCGAATCTGATCGCCAGAGGGCTCAAGTTCGCCGCCGCCATCTGCTACGAGATCATCTTCCCGGAGGAGGTGCGCCGCAACGTCAATGCCGATACTGACTTCCTGCTGACCGTCTCCAACGATGCCTGGTTCGGCACCAGCATCGGCCCCTGGCAACATATGGAGATCGCCCGGATGCGCGCGCTGGAGCTGGCTCGTCCGCTGCTGCGCGACACCAACACCGGCATCACTATTGTTACCGAGATTGACGGCAGCATCATCGGCCAGATCCCGCAGTTTGAAGCGGGTGTGCTGCGCAGCGAGGTGCGTCCCGCCCACGGCGAGACTCCCTACATGCGCTTTGGCACCTGGCCCCTCTACGGCCTGACCGTGCTGCTGCTGGGTCTGGCGCTGGCGCTGCGCCCCAAGGCACACCCCTGGGCCCGCGAGCTGTAACGACCACCCGCAATCTCCGATAAACAGCGAGGCGCCCACAGGCGCCTCGTTTTTTCATCTCCTCATCAGATCGATATGCCGGAGAAGGACATAAAGCCAAGGGACATCAGCCCCGCCACGATAAAAGTGATACCAATGCCCCGCAGCCCCTCGGGCACATCGGCGTACTTCAGCTTCTGGCGCAGCCCGGCCATGGCGACAATGGCCAGCAGCCAGCCAAGTCCGGAGCCTGCGCTGTAGACTAGCGACTCGATGAAATCATAATCCCGCTGCGCCATAAACATCACCCCTCCAAAGATGGCACAGTGCACCGTCAACAGCGGCAGATAGACGCCAAGAGCGTGATAGAGCGCCGGAACGTACTTGTCGAGCACCATTTCCATCACCTGCACCAGCGCCGCCAGCACCCCGATGTAAATGATGTAATCGAGAAAGCCCAGATCGAATTCACCGAAAAAGGTACTGCCTGCCCGCAAGATATGGCGGTAGATCAGGTTGTTGAGAGGAATGGCGATCACCATCACCACCAGGATCGTCATGCCGAGGCCGAAAGCGGTGTTGATGTTCTTCGAGACGGCCAGAAAGGTACACATCCCCAGAAAGAAGGCCAGGGCGAGGTTCTCGACAAAGATCGAGTGAATAAACAGGTTGAAGTAGTAGTCCATAGGTGTGCTCACCAGGTGTTTGCGCAAAGAGAAAGTCTGCCTCTGGCCGATGGCCAGCAGCATGGACGAAACAACAGAAAGCGCGGACGCAACACCGTACGATATAGCGCAGGCAACAGGTGCAAGCCTGCCCGTCAGTCAATCAGGAGCGTTACAAACCGAGTGAAAAGGTGGATGGGCGCCCGCCAGCAGGGTGAGCTAGTCGCCGTGACAGAAACGATATTGCAGGTGGCGACAGCGCAGCAGCCGTCGGTGCAGATAACCGAAGTAGCCGGGGAGCTGCCTGACATAGAGAAGAGGGAGAACCAGTAGCAGACCGCAGAGCAGGCCGAGGATATCGTGCTGGAACCAGGCCAGCACCATCTGATAGCGCTCGGGATGAGTGGCCCCTTCGAGCCGCCGCCCCAGCTCGAAGCCGAGTCGCCATTGGGAGGTTGGGGGGAGGCCGACACTGTTGACCAATCCCGGATCGGATTGCTCATGCAACTGCATCGAGACCTTCTGCCTGACCGACGCCTGATGAGGTGTTGCAGTGACCCCTACCGCAGCGAAAGCGGCAAACCAAAGCAGGCTGGCGATAGCGAGGGCAATCGTCCAGGTCGACAGTCGACCAGAAGGCAGCAAAGAGTCAGTCCCGTTCAAACAACAAAATGATGCAGGGATGAATGTATCACAACACCTCTTTTTCTTGAATTTTTAACCGCATTGAATGACGTAAAAGCGATACAAAAAATCATCTCACTCAGAAAGCCAGCAATTAAATACCAACATAACAAAGCGGTAGAGTCCCCCTGGCCCACAGTAAAACGGCCACCCGAGGGTGGCCGTTGTCAGCGCTATCTGTGATAAAGCAGTGATGCTACCGGCTCAGAGGCCGACCGCCTCCAGATGCTCCACCAGCAGCTGCACGCTGCGGTTGCCGCGCCACTCGTTGACATCGAGCCGGTAGACCAGCCGCACCCGCTTGACCGAGGCATCGGGCCAGCGCTTGAGATCGACGCCAAAGGCGATGGCATCCACCGCATGGCCAGAATCGGTAGTCAGCATCATCTTGAGGTGCTTCTCCCCCACCAGCCGCTGCTGCACCAGCACGAATTCGCCGTCAAACAGTGGTTCGGGGAAGGCCTGCCCCCAGGGACCGGAGGCACGAATCAACTCCGCCAGCTCGAGGTTTAGCTCGTCCGGCAGCAGCTCGCCGTCGGTGAGCAGCACCCCGGTCAAGAGCTCGGGGGTAACCAGCTCGCCGATGACCGCCTCAAAGGCGCGGCTAAAAGCCTCGATATTGGCCTTGGGCAGGGTCAGCCCCGCCGCCATGGCGTGGCCGCCAAACTTGCCCATCAGGCCCGGATGGCGGGTATCGAGCAGTTCCAGCGCATCGCGCAGGTGCACCCCGGGAATGGAGCGGCCGGAGCCCTTCAGTTCGGTCTCGCTGCTCTCGGCAAAGGCGATGACCGGGCGGTAGTACTTCTCCTTCACCTTGGAGGCCACCAGCCCCACCACCCCCTGATGCCACTCGTCCCGGTGCAGCACTATGCCAGAGGGCACCTCGCCATCGCGAAACCGGATCTGCTCCAGGGTGGCAAGCGCTTCCTGCTGCATCCCCTGCTCGATCTCCTTGCGCTCCTGATTGAGGCTATCCATCTCGGAGGCAAGCTGGCGCGCCAGATTGAGATCATCGCAGAGCAGACAGGCGACCCCGAGGGACATGTCATCGAGGCGCCCTACCGCATTGAGGCGTGGCCCCAGTGCAAAACCGAGGTCGGCGGCGGTGAGGCGACGACCATCGCGGCCCGACACATCCACCAGCGCCTGAATGCCGGGGCGACAACGGCCAGCCCGGATCCGCTGCAACCCCTGATGGACCAGAATGCGGTTGTTGCCATCGAGCGCCACCACATCGGCGACCGTGCCGAGGGCCACCAGATCGAGGTAATCCGCCACATTGGGGGCTCGCAACCCTTGCCGTTCGAACCAGCCGAGCTGGCGCAGATGGGTGTTGAGGGCCGCCATCAGGTAGAAGGCTACCCCCACCCCGGCCAGGGACTTGGAGGGGAAGTCGCAACCGCGCTGGTTAGGGTTGACGATGGCATCGGCATCAGGCAGCTCCTGACCCGGTAAATGGTGATCGGTAACCAGTACCTGCATGCCGGCCGCCTTGGCTGCCGCCACCCCGGCGATGCTGGAGATGCCGTTATCCACCGTGATGAGGAACTCGGCGCCACGGGCCACCGCCAGCTCGACAATTTCAGGGGTAAGGCCGTAGCCAAACTCGAAGCGGTTGGGCACCAGAAAATCGATGTGGCGACCGCCCATGGCGCGCAGGGCCAGCACACACAGCGCCGAACTGGTGGCACCATCGCAGTCGAAGTCGCCGACAATCAGAATCCGTTTCTGGGCGGTCAGGGCATCCGCCAGCAGCGGCACCGCCTGCTCCATGCCATAGAGGCGCTGGGGCGGCAACAGCTGGCTGGCGCTGCGCTCAAGCAGGGCGGGATCCTCTACGCCACGGCTGGCGAAGATTTGACGAAGCAGGGGATGCAAAGTGGCAGGCAGATGGGAATCATCAACTCGCGGACGACGACGGATTTGCAGGGACATCAATATGATCCAGTATCTTGAGCAGCTGTTCGGGGCTCTGATACCCACGCACCAGATCCCCGTCGGAGGAGACCCAGGCCGGCAGTACCTTGACCCCCAACCACTGGCTCAGGCCAATATTCTCGATAAGGGTCTCACTACATTCCTTTTGAGGCAAATAGGCTTTGAAGGGATCATTCTGCAGCAGGGGATCCTTGCACCAGTGGGAAGCCTGTCCGGCATGTTCAATCACAGGGTAGAGCTCGACGCTCACACCGGATGTTTGCAGATGTTGCAACGTGCCAGACAGTTGACGACGAGCGGCATCCTGTTCACCGAAAAAGAGCGCAACCCGATGGCGCTCATTCCTGGCCTTGAGCACGACAGGTGGATGGGTCACCTGGGACAAGCCCAACCGACGCTGCTCGCGCATACCCGAGACGGTAAGGTTCTTCATGTTATGAGTCATATCCAGCATGACCCCCTGCACAACATAGTTCCCCTTGGCATCGCTGTAGAGCACTCCTTGCGAAGTGCCCAACATATAGAGCCCGGGAATGGGGGTCTGTTCCACCAGATAAACAGAGACCCCAAGACGGGCGGTAATGGTCTGTTTTAAGACTTTGGGATCCATCCCTGCTCTGGCAGAAAATGTGCATGCAAGCATCACAACCAGTAGTAAATACTTCATTTTATTGCTCATGCGGCATGAATGAATGGATTCAAGAAGGTACAGCAGCCAAGTTCATTACTCAACTCGCTATTTACAACAAAATCAATATCAGTGAAGAGGAGGAGAAAAAATGTCTCCCCCGATTGCCAAGGGGGCATAACCCCAGCAAGCTAGTCAGGACGACAGGAATAACGCGGCTTAGCCTCTGTTTTTCCTGACAAGAGTTCGCCCTTTGGCAAGGGTTATCAACGCGCTATCTTGTTTAATTTCGGAGGAAATAATGAGTCTGATTCAAGAGTTCAAAGCCTTTGCCGCCCGCGGCAACGTCATCGACATGGCCGTCGGTATCATCATCGGTGCCGCCTTCGGCAAAATTGTCTCCTCCTTCGTCGGTGACGTGATCATGCCGCCCATAGGCCTGATCCTGGGCGGCGTGGACTTCAGCGACCTGGCGGTCACCCTGAAGGCCGCAGAAGGGACAACACCCGCCGTGGTCATCGCCTATGGCAAGTTCATCCAGACCATCATCGACTTTCTGATCATCTCTTTTGCCATCTTCATGGGACTGAAGGCCATCAACACCCTCAAGAAGAAACAAGAAGAGGAAGCCGCCGCCCCGGCAGGCCCGACCAAGGATCAGGAGCTGCTGACCGAGATCCGTGATCTGCTGAAATCCCGGCAAGGGAAATAAGCGCCATCTCCTGTCGTGTAGAGATAAAAAAACCGCCTGCTGGCGGTTTTTTGTTTTTGGGAGGACAGCACTCAGGCTCTGGGGTGGTGCTCACCGTGCAGCGCCTTGAGCCGCTCGTTGGCCACATGGGTGTAGATCTGGGTAGTGGAGAGATCCGCGTGGCCCAGCAGCATCTGCACCACCCGCAGATCGGCGCCGTGGTTGAGCAGATGGGTGGCAAAAGCGTGGCGCAAGGTATGGGGGGAGAGCTCGCCCTGAATGCCGGCACGCTGGGCATAGAGCTTGATGCGATGCCAGAAGGTCTGGCGGGTCATCATGCGCGCCTGCTTGGAGGGAAAGACCACGTCCGAGCTGGTGCCCCCCAGCAGCAGGATGCGGGCCTCGCGGTAGTAACGCTCCAGCCAGTGCATCGCCTCCTCGCCCATTGGCACCAACCGCTCCTTGTTGCCCTTGCCCACCACCCGCACCAAGCCCTGACGCAGGCTGACATGCTCGGCGGTGAGCCCCACCAGCTCGGAAACCCGCAGCCCGGTGGCGTAGAGCAGCTCCAGCATCGCCTTGTCCCGCAACTCCAGCGGGTCATCCACCAGCGGCGCACTCAGCAACGCATCCACCTCCGTTTCGCTTAAATCGGAGGGGAGTTTTTTCGGCAGCTTGGGCCCCTCCAGCAGCACGGTCGGATCATCGCTGCGCAGCTTCTCGCGGTTGAGATACTGATAAAAGCGACGCAGGGCCGACAGAAAGCGGGCGGTGCTGCTGGCCGCAAACTGGTGATCAACCCGCCAGGCGAGGTAGTGCTGGATCTCGTCCATCCCCGCCAGCAGCAGCGAGCTCCCCTGCTCGTCGAGCCAGAGGGAGAACTTCTCCAGATCGCTGCGATAGGAGCTGACCGTGTTGTCAGACAATCCCCGCTCCAGCCAGAGGGCGTCCAGAAAGGGTTCAATCAGGGGGTGGGGGTCGGGTTTGCTCATGGTGCGCTGCAATCAGGGGATCGATGGCCCATTGTAACGCGCCAACTCCTTGGAAAGACAAGGCACTTTCATTGGAAAGATAAGGCTCGTTTGCCACGCCCTTGCCGGGCGGTGAAGGTCGAATGGCAATCTGCTAGACTGGCGCCCTCCCCTTACGTTACCCATCGTGTTGCCAACATGGCGCAGCCCACACGAGCATGCGAGAACGCGCCAAAAGCAAGCGAGAAAGCGCCAACAGAGAGAAGAGCGATGAAGATTGGTCTGTTTTACGGTTCCACCACCTGCTACACCGAGATGGCTGCCGAGAAGATCCGCGCCCTCATCGGCCCCGAGCTGGTGGATATTCACAATATCAAGGATGTCTCCCTGCGCCGGATGGAGGATTACGAGATCCTGATCCTCGGCATCTCCACTTGGGATTTTGGCGAACTGCAGGAGGACTGGGAGTCCCGCTGGGAAGATATCTCCGATCTCCACCTGGAGGGACGCATCGTTGCCCTGTTTGGCCTCGGCGATCAGCTCGGTTATGGCGAATGGTTCCAGGACGCCCTCGGTATGCTGCACGATCAGCTGGTGCCAAAAGGGGTCAAGCTGGTGGGCTACTGGCCCAACGAAGGGTACGAATTCGATGCCTCCAAGGCGCTGATCGACGATGGTCGTCACTTCGTCGGGCTGGCCCTCGATGATGCCAACCAATATGACCAGACCGATCCGCGCATCGAGCAGTGGGTCGAACAGATCCTGAGCGAAATCCACGCCCTGCTCTGATCTTTCCTACGTTTTGGCAAAACGACCCTGAGCGCCTGGCCCTGGCCGCCGGGCGCAGTTATCGCACCGATTTTCTCAATCGGTATCATCGCATGACGCTATAGCGACTTTTTTGTGCTGGTCTGCAACAATGGACTCGACATCCCATAACAATCAGAACCGGATGTCGGAAGCAAACGGACAGACCAGAAAAGGATATTCTATGACTCCATTCTCCCTGTTGGCCCCCGCCATTGCCCGTGACGTGCTCGATCACGCGCTGGCGCTGGGTGCCGATTTTGCCGAGCTGTTTGTCGAGCGAAAGCGCCGCAGCCAGCTCAGCCTGCTCTCCAGCCAGATAGAGAACATCAGCGGCGGCCTCGATTTCGGTATCGGCGTGCGCCTCTGTTACGGCCACAAGGTGCTCTACGGCTACACCAATCTGGCCAGCCGCGACGAACTGCTGCGCATCGTCACCCTGCTGGCGGCCAAAGACCGCCGCGACCCGGTGGTGACCGCCACCGCCTTCGATTTCACCCGCCTGAGCGATCGCAACCCGGTGGCCCTGCCGCTGTCGGCAGACAAGCTGCTGGAGCAGAAGATCGCCTATCTGCACGCCATGGATGCGGTGGTCCGTGCCGAGAGCAGCAAGGTGAGCCAGTTCTCCGGCAACGTGCTGGGCTGGGAGCAGGAGGTGGAGATCTTCAACAGCGAAGGAGTGCAAGTGGCCGATCGCCGCCACTACAACCGCATCATGGCCCAGACCATCGCCATGGAAGGGAGCGAGCAGAGCGTCGGTTACGAGGCCCCCGGCGCCCTGATGGGCTGGGAGCATGCCGATCGCATCGATCCGCGCGAGCTGGCCCTCACCGCCACCCGTCAGGCACTGGTGAAACTGGGCGCGGCTCCCTGCCCGAGCGGCACCCTGCCGGTCATCATGGAGAACGGCTTTGGCGGCGTCATCTTCCACGAGGCGTGCGGCCACCTGCTGGAGACCACCTCGGTAGCCAAGAAGGCCTCTGTATTCCATGACAAGATGGGCCAGCTCATCGCCAATCCGGCAGTCAGCGCTGTGGATGAAGGCTTGCAGAGCAACGCCTGGGGCTCCATCAACGTCGATGACGAGGGGATGGCGACCCAGCACACCCAGCTCATCAAGGACGGCGTACTGACCGGTTTTCTGGTGGACAGAATGGGCGCCCTCAAGACGGGCTACGCCCGCACCGGCTCGGGTCGGCGCGAATCGTACAAGTACGCCCCCACCTCGCGTATGCGCAACACCTATATCGAACCGGGCAACCACAGCCTCGACGATATGCTGGCCACGGTGGAACACGGCATCTACGCCAAGAAGATGGGGGGCGGCTCGGTACAGCCCGGCACCGGCGAGTTCAACTTCAATGTGCAGGAGGCATACCTCATCGAGCACGGCAAAATCACCAAGCCGCTCAAGTCGGCCACCCTTATCGGCACCGGCCCGCAGGTGCTGAAAGAGATCTCCATGGTGGGCAGCAATCTGGCACTGGCCGCCGGCATGTGCGGCTCGGTCTCGGGCTCGGTGCCCACCTCGGTGGGCCAGCCGGCGCTGAAAGTGGACAATATCCTGGTGGGAGGGAACGCCTGATGAGCCAACTCGACATGAACCAACTGCTCACCCGCCTGCTCGACAAGGTGGCCGCCCTCAACGCCGAGGCAGACATCATCGCCAATCAGGAGAAGGCCTTCTCCCTCAAGGCAGACAAGGGCGAGCTGGGTGAATACAAGGTCACCAGCAGCCAGCAGCTCGGCATTCGCCTGATCAAAGAGGGTCGGGTCGGCATCGCCTACTCGGAATCCCTCGATGAGCTGGCGCTGGATGCTATGCTGCAAGATGCCCTCGATGCCAGTCGCTTTGCCAAGGTGGATGCGGATCAGCGCATCTCGGTGGCCAATAGCCGGATCACCACAGATTGCGCCGAGATCAACCAGCCCGATACCACGCCGGTTGAGGAGAAGATCGCTCTGGCCCTGCGCCTCGAATCTGACATGCTGGCCATGCCCGATGTGAGCGGCGCCCCCTACAACAGCTTCTTTGAAGGGGAGAGCCAGCTCTGGCTCGCCAACAGTCAGGGCACTCTCTGCCAGCACGGCGAGTTCAGCGTCGGCTGCTACACCTCGGCGCTGGTGGAGCGGGATGGCCGCCAGTCGATGCACTCGCAGGGGCAGTATGGCCGTCGCTTCGACGAGCTGGATAGCCAACGGCTCATCGAGCAGATCTACGCCATCGCCGATGGCCTGCTGCCCGGTGAAGCGGTGCCGAGTGGTCGCTACAGCGTCATCTTCAGTACCAACTGCTTCGCCAGCCTGTTTGGCTGCTTTCAGGGGGTGCTGTCGGGCAAGTGGGCCCAGCAGGGGATCAACCCCTGGCGCAGCAAGGTCGGCCAGAGCGTGGCGTCACGCTGGCTCACTCTGGAAAGCCGGGTCTATATGCCTGGCGGCATGAACATCAAGGCGTTTGATGGCGAGGGGGCGGCCACTTCGGATCTGCTGCTGATTGGCGAAGGGGAGCTGAAAACCCTGCTCCACAACAGCGCCACCGCCCGCCACTTTGGCGTCGCCAGCAACGGCTCGGCCGCTCGTGGAGCACGCAGTGCCCTTGATGTGACCGCTCGCCATCTGGTGTTTGGCGCGGGCCCCCATAGCGAAGCGGAGGTGCAGAGCGGCGACTATCTGGAGCTGGTCAAGCTGGATGGCCTGCATTCGGGTGCCGATGCGGTGAGCGGCGACTTCTCCTTTGGCGCATCAGGATTTCTCTGCCGCGACGGGGTTCGCCTGCAGCCGGTACGCGGCATCACGGTGGCGGGCAACTTCTACCGCCTGCTGGGTGAGCTGGAGGCGGTCGGCGATATCTTGCACCACAACGATGGCAAGGGCTTCTACGCTCCGCTGATCCGTTTTGGTGGACTCTCCGTCGCGGGCAAGTAATCAAGCCCATCAATAGAGAGAGGCGCCTGAGGGCGCCTCTCTTATTGGCAAGCTGGGTATGAATACCTCTGGCCAAATGGACGATTACGCTTCGCTAATCGTCCCTACAGGTCGGTACATGAAAATGATAATACGTCGATTCAGGGCGAAAGCGGCTCGCGATGATACTCGGCGCAGCCGCATTCGGGGCAGGTATCGAGCTGCTCGGGATGGAGCACGGTATGGCGCCAACCACACTGGTCGCACACCATGACCCCCAGCCCCACCCAGTCGCCCGCCTCATAGACGCCCTTGTGCTCCAGCTCGTCGGCCAGCTCGCGCCACTCCACCTGGGCGCGGTCAGTCACATCCGACAGCCAGGACCAGGCGGTATCTTTGAGCGCCAGCATAAAGGCAGACTCCTCCACCTGCTCATCCTTGCGCCCCTCGTCATAGTTGCCCAGATCCCGCTTCACATACTCGGCGATCAGCGCCAGCTCGTCCTGAGTGAGGTCACTGGCCGCCTCCAGATAGGCCTGCACCTTGGCAATCATCCGGTTGAGGCGCTCCCCCTGGAACTGCTCTGTCTCTTGCCACTGCTTTTGCAGTTCGGCAATGAAGGTTTCATACCCTTTTTGACGTTTGTCCATGGCTGTTACTCCTCTGCTAAATCCCTTTCTGGCCCGGCTTCAGGCTTGACGGATGCTGGCGGTTGTTGCCGCCGCAGGATATGGGTATTCTATTGCGATTTCCCAGCTGATTTATCTATTCATTTCACAGATCCGGATGTCACCAATGCAAGAGCAATACGTTCCCCAATCAATCGAACCAGCAGTGCAGAAGCACTGGGATGCCAAGAAAACCTTCAAGGCCGTGGAGAAAGTAGACAAAGAGAAGTTCTACTGCCTCTCCATGTTCCCCTATCCGTCTGGTCGTCTACACATGGGGCACGTTCGCAACTACACCATAGGTGATGTGATCTCCCGTTATCAACGCCTCAATGGCAAGAACGTGCTGCAACCCATCGGTTGGGATGCCTTCGGTCTGCCGGCGGAAAACGCCGCCATCAAGAACAACACAGCGCCGGCCCCCTGGACCTACGAAAACATCGAATACATGAAGAACCAGCTGAAGATGCTGGGTCTGGGTTATGACTGGGATCGTGAAGTCGCCACCTGCAAGCCGGATTACTACCGCTGGGAGCAGTGGTTCTTCACCAAGCTCTACGAGAAGGGTCTGGTCTACAAGAAGACCTCCTCCGTCAACTGGTGCCCGAACGACATGACCGTCCTGGCCAACGAGCAGGTGGTCGACAACTGCTGCTGGCGCTGTGACACCCCGGTGGAGCAGAAAGAGATCCCCCAGTGGTTCATCAAGATCACCGACTACGCCGAAGAGCTGCTCAACGATATCGACAACCTCGAAGGCTGGCCGGAGATGGTCAAGACCATGCAGCGCAACTGGATTGGCCGCTCCGAAGGGGTCAACATCAGCTTCGCCATCGAGGGTCAGGCTGATCAGCTGGAGGTCTACACCACCCGTCCGGACACCTTCATGGGCGTGACTTATGTCGGTATCGCCGCTGGCCACCCGCTGGCCCTGCAGGCCGCCGAAAACAATCCGGAACTGGCAGCCTTTATCGAAGAGTGCAAGAACACCAAGGTAGCCGAAGCCGAACTGGCCACCATGGAGAAGAAGGGCATGGCCACCGGCCTCTACGCCATTCACCCGCTGGATGGCCGCAAGGTACCGGTCTGGGTCGCCAACTTCGTGCTGATGAACTACGGCACCGGCGCCGTGATGGCGGTTCCGGCCCACGATCAACGTGACTTCGAATTCGCCACCAAATATGGCCTCGACATCAAGGCGGTCATCAAGCCGGTTGATGGCGACGTCGACGTGAGCGAAGCCGCTTACACCGAGAAGGGCGTGCTGTTCAACTCCGGCGAGTTTGACGGTCTCGACTTCCAGGGCGCCTTTGATGCCATCGCCAACAAGCTGGAAACACTGGGCAAGGGCAAGCGCACCGTCAACTACCGTCTGCGTGACTGGGGTGTCTCCCGTCAGCGTTACTGGGGTGCCCCCATCCCGATGCTGACCCTGGCTGACGGCTCCGTGGTGCCGACGCCGGAAGACCAACTGCCGGTGCTGCTGCCGGAAGATGTGGTGATGGATGGTATCCAGAGCCCGATCAAGGCCGACGCCGAGTGGGCCAAGACCACCTACAACGGTCAGGAAGCGTTCCGCGAGACCGATACCTTCGACACCTTTATGGAGTCCTCCTGGTACTACGCGCGCTACTGCTCCCCGGACTACGACAAGGGCATGCTGGATCCGGCGGCTGCCAACCACTGGCTGCCGGTGGATCAGTACATCGGCGGTATCGAACACGCCTGTATGCACCTGCTCTATGCCCGCTTCTTCCACAAGCTGCTGCGTGACGCGGGTCTGGTCAACAGCGACGAGCCGTTCAAGCGCCTGCTCTGCCAGGGCATGGTGCTGGCCGACGCCTTCTACTACAAAGACGAGAAGGGCGGCAACGTCTGGGTCAGCCCGACCGACGTCAAGGTAGAGCGTGACGAGAAGGGTCGCATCACCAAGGCCATCGACCTTGAGGGTCGCGAAGTGATCCACTCCGGCATGACCAAGATGTCCAAGTCCAAGAACAACGGCATCGACCCGCAGCTGATGGTCGAGCGTTACGGCGCTGATACCGTCCGTCTGTTCATGATGTTCGCCTCTCCGGCCGAGATGACCCTGGAGTGGTCCGACTCTGGCGTAGAGGGTGCCCAGCGCTTCCTGCGTCGCCTGTGGCGCACTACCTTCGAGCACGTCTCCGGTGGCGCCGTTGCCTCGCTGGATCTGGCAGCCCTCTCCAACGAGCAGAAAGCGGTACGCCGCGAACTGCACAAGACCATCGCCAAGGTGAGCGACGACGTGGGTCGCCGTCAGACCTTCAACACCGCCATTGCCGCCATCATGGAGCTGATGAACAATCTCTCCAAACTCGGCAACGACGAGCAGGACCGCGCCCTGATGCAGGAAGCGCTGGAAGCTGTGGTAGTCATGCTCTACCCCATCACTCCGCACATCGGCTTCGAGCTGTGGAAGATGCTGGGCAAGGGCGACGACATCGATCACGCAGCCTGGCCGGTGGCCGATGAAGCGGCCATGGTCGAGACCGAGAAGCTGGTGGTGGTACAGATCAACGGCAAGATGCGCGGCAAGCTGACCGTGCCGGCCGAGATCAGCCAGGCCGACGTCGAGAAGCTGGCAATGGCCGATGCCTCCGTACAGAAGTTCACCGACGGGCTGACCGTGCGCAAGGTGATCTATGTACCTGGCAAGCTGCTCAACATTGTCGCTAACTAATTGGCTGCCAGCTGATCATTGTCAATCTGTGACAGCAAACGGATGATAACGGCGGGCCCTGCGCCCGCCGCTTTCCCTTAATGCAAAGAGGATTTTCTATGGGCACCATCTTCACCCGCTGGATGGCCATCGTGCTGGCGGGTCTGCTGATGCAAGGCTGCGGCTTTCACATGCGCGGCACCGGCATCCCGGCCGAGCTGATGACCATGAAGGTCGTGGGCGACAACAAGAGCGACTTCTACCGGCTGGTGACCACCCGCCTGAAGGCCTCTGGCGTAACCCTGGCTGACAAGGAGGGCATTCCCGTGCTCACTCTGGGCATCATTCGCAGCTCCAGCCAGGTCGCCTCGGTCAACGCGCTGGGGACGGACACCGAATATGTGCTGGGCTTCACGACCCAGTTCACCATCTCGGCCCCGGGCAAGCCGACCCAGGTCTTCCCCATCAACTTCAACCGCAGCTTCCTCAACAAGCCGGATGCAGCTCTCGCCTCCTCTCGTGAACAGGAGCAGCTCAATCGCGAGATGCAGGAGCAGGCGGCCAATCAGGTGATCCGGCAGTTGAGCCAGGTCAGCTTCTGATGCGAGTATTTTGATGAGAGTCTACCCGGAACAATTTGGTGACCACCTCAAAGCAGGGCTTCGGCCCTGCTATCTCGTTTTTGGCGACGAGCCTCTGTTACGGCTGGAAGCCATCGACGCCATCCGTCAGATCGCCCGCAAACAGGGATTCGATGAGCGCCACACCTTTGTGGTCGAAGCCGGTCTGGACTGGAATCAGGTCTATGACGCCTGTCAGGCCATGAGCCTCTTCTCAGCCCGCCAGATCATCGAGCTGGAGCTGCCCGCCAAGGTCGACAAGGATCTGGCCGCCCGTATCAGCGAAATCGGCAAGCAGCTCCATCCAGACCTGCTGCTGGTGCTGAGCGGCGGTCGCCTCAACCAGACCCAGATGAAGGCAGCCTGGTTCGATAAGCTCTACCAGATTGGCACCTATGTGCCGGTCAACCATCCGGAACCCAAATTCTTCCCGCGCTGGATGAGCGCCCGTTTTGCGCGTTTTGGCCTCAAGGCGCTGCCGGATGCCATCAACTTCATGTGCCACTCCTACGAGGGCAACCTGCTGGCGGCGAGTCAGGAGATCGAGAAGCTGACCCTGCTCTCGCCGCCCCAACCCATCAGCGTTACCTATCTGCAGGAAACCATCATCCGTCACGCCCACTTCACCCCGTTCCAGCTGGTCGATACCCTGCTGGAGGGGAAGGTGAACCGGGCCCAGCGGATCCTGGCCGCCCTGCGGGCAGAAGGCACCGAGCCGGGGATGCTGGCATGGACCCTCTGCCGCGAGCTGGAGCAGCTGACAGAACTGTCGCTGGCGATGCGCAACGGCCAGCCGCTGGGGGAGCACTTCAGCCGCTTGCGCATCTGGCAAAGCCGCCAGCAACTCATTCAACAGGCGCTGACTCGCCTCCCCTTCGCCAAGCTGCAGCAACTGTGGCTGCTGATGGCCCAGCTGGATGACGCCCAGCGCCGCTTTGATACCGAGCAAGCCTGGCTGATGCTGCAGACCATCGCCCTTGGCTTTCGTGATGGCACCCCACTGCCGCTGGTCATGGAGAGCAGCCCATGCTGAAGCGTTCTGGCAGCTCGCTGCAGGCACCTGTCGGCTTGCTTGGCGGTACCTTCGACCCCGTTCATATCGGCCATCTGCGCCCCGCCATCGAGGCCCGCGATGCCATTGGTCTGGCCGAAGTGCGGCTGATCCCGAACCATATCCCGCCCCACCGCGCCAACCCGTTCTGCTCCAGCGAACAGCGCCTCGCCATGGTCAAACTGGCGGCGGCGGAGAACCACCACTTTGTGGTGGATGAGCGGGAGCTGCGACGGGACAAGCCCTCTTACACCATCGATACCCTGATCGAGCTGCGTCAGGAGCTGCCCGATACGCCGCTATGTTTTCTGATGGGGATGGATTCCCTGCTGAGCCTGCCAGGCTGGCACCGCTGGCAGGAGCTGCTCGACTATGCCCATCTGGTGGTGAGCACCCGCCCCGGCTGGCAACCCGATTATCCGGCCGAGGTGGCGCAGCTGCTAGCCAGTCATCAGGTCAAAGAGGTCGAAGCCCTGCGTCGGCAACGGGCTGGCTATATCTGGCTGGCCAGCAACCAGCCCATTGAATTGTCTGCCACCTGGCTGCGCCAACTGCTGGCGGCGGGAGAAGATCCCCGCTACCTCTTGCCCGAGCCGGTTGCGCACTATATTGATCAACAGGGGCTCTACCGCGCCATTTGCCGGTAAGACTTCCCGGCGGCTCCGTTCCGATAGGAAACGGGAGTGACCATGATATAATCCGCCGCCCTCACGCTGTCAGGCGCCGGAATACAGGAGAGACTCATTGCAAGGCCAAGAACTGCACGCCTTTATCATCGACAAGATCGATGACATGAAAGGCCGCGACATCATCACCCTCGATGTACGCGGCAAATCCAGCATCACTGACACCATGATCGTCTGCTCCGGCAACTCCAGTCGTCACGTCAGCGCCATCGCCAACCATCTGGCCAGTGAGGCCCGCCATGCCGGGCTTGATCTACTGAGCGTGGAAGGTGAATCTGGCAGCGAGTGGGTGCTGGTAGATATGGGCTCGGTGATCGTGCATGTGATGCAGGATGAATATCGTGACTTCTACCAACTGGAAAAACTGTGGAGCGGTGCCGCTCAGATGAACACGCAATAACGAGAGCAGCAACGTAGCAAGATGAAGATTCAGTTGATTGCGGTGGGCACCAAGATGCCCGCCTGGGTGGAGCATGGCTTCGAAGAGTATCGCCGTCGCTTCCCAAAAGATATGCCGTTCGAGCTGGTGGAGATTGGCGCCGGCAAACGGGGCAAAAATGCCGATATTCCCCGCATTCTGCAAAAAGAGGGGGAGGCCATGCTGACGGCAGCGGGGCGCTCGCGCATCGTCACTCTCGATATTCCGGGCAAACCCTGGACCACGGAGCAACTCGCCGTGCAACTGGAAGCGTGGAAGCTCGATGGCCGCGATGTGGCCCTGCTGGTGGGTGGGCCGGAAGGCTTGTCCCCCGAGTGCAAGGCTGCCGCCGAGCAGAGCTGGTCGCTGTCGCCGCTCACCCTGCCCCATCCGCTGGTACGGGTACTGGTGGCCGAGAGCCTCTACCGTGCCTGGAGCATAACGACCAATCACCCTTATCACAGAGAGTGAACCATGCCGTTCCTGCCGTTATTGCCCCCCACAAATCCGAGGTAAAGGCATGTTGAAACAACGCATCGAGATGCGCGATCACAGTGCCGAGGGCAATCTGTTCTTCCGGCGCACCCTGGTAGCCTACATCGGCATCGTGGTGCTGATGCTGGTGCTGCTGGGCAATCTCTATTATCTGCAGGTGGAGTCCTACGACACCTACCAGACCCGTTCCAACTCCAACCGTATCCGGGTGGTGCCGGTGGCGCCACCACGGGGGCTCATCTACGACACCAACGGCGTGCTGCTGGCGGAGAATCGCCCTGTCTACAGTCTGGAAATCGTCCCGGAAGAGACCAGGGATCTTGAAAAAACTGCCGACCAGCTGATCGCCCTGCTGGGGCTGCCGGAAGGCACCAAAGAGAAGTTTCTGACCGAAGTAAAACGCCAGCGTCGCTTCAAGCCGGTCCCTCTCTACGAGAAGCTGACCGAATATCAGGTGGCGCTCTTCTCGGTCAACCAGCACAACTATCCGGGTGCAAGCATCGAGGCCTACCTCAAGCGCTACTACCCGTTTGGCGACACCCTGACCCATGCGCTGGGTTATGTGGCCAAGATCAATACCCGCGACGTGGAACGTCTCGAAAAAGAGGACAAACTCGCCAACTATGCCGCCACCAAGGATATCGGCAAGCAGGGGGTGGAGAAGTATTACGAGGATGAGCTGCACGGGGTGGCGGGTTATCAGGAGGTCGAGGTCAACAACCGCGGCCGGATTGTCCGCACCCTCAAGTTCCAGCCTCCGGTTCCGGGCAAGGATATCTACCTCAATATCGACGTCCGGATGCAGCTCAAGGCCCAGCAACTGCTGGCCGGCCAGCGTGGTGCCATCGTGATGATGAACCCGAAAACCGGTGCCATCCTGGCGCTGGAGTCGAGCCCGAGCTATGACCCCAACCTGTTCGTGACAGGCATATCCAGCGCCAACTACTCGGCACTGCTCAACGATCCGGCACGGCCGCTGGTGAACCGTACCACTCAGGGGATCTATGCCCCCGCCTCCACCGTCAAACCCATGATGTCCATCATGGGCCTCAACGAGGGGGCCATTACCCCGGGCTACCGCTATTTCGGCGGCCCGAGCTTCTCCATTCCCGGCACCACCAAGAAGTTCCGTGACTGGCGCCGCTGGGGCCACGGCTGGCTCGATGTCTATCGCGCCATCGAGGTCTCGGCCGATACCTACTTCTACGATCTCGCCTATCGGGTCGGTATCGACAAGATCCACAGCTATATGACCAAGTTCGGTTTCGGTCAGTACACTGGCGTCGATCTCTATGAAGAGACCAAGGGCGTCATGCCGTCTCGCGACTGGAAGATGGCCCGCTGGCGCCAGCCCTGGTATCAGGGTGACACCATCTCGGTCGGTATCGGTCAGGGCTACTGGAGCGCGACACCACTCCAGCTGGCCAAGGCGATCAGCATCCTGACCCAAAACGGCCACGACGTGACGCCGCACCTGCTCAAGAGCACCGCTTCGCAGGCGGGGGTGGTCGATGCCCCGGTCAACCCCAACATCGCCCTCAAGCTCAAGAGCGACAGCTACTGGAAAGTAGCCCAGGACGGCATGTGGCGCGTCAACCATGGCAGTGAAGGCAGTGGCCGTCATGCATTTGCAAAGGCCCCCTACTCGTCAGGTGGCAAATCAGGCACTGCGCAGGTAGTCGGTTTGAAGGAAAATCAGGTCTACAACATCAAGACCGTCAAAGCGGAGCATCGCGATAACGCCCTATTCGTTGCCTATGCCCCCTTTGAGGCGCCCAAAGCGGTGGTAGCTCTGGTGCTGGAAAACTCCATTGGTGGTGGTGGTGGCCGGGCTGCATCGCCCATTGCACGCCAGATGCTGGATGCCTATCTGCTGCCCCCAGATCCGCAACTGCCACCGGCACCGGAAAAGCCGTCCCAACCGAGTGAGGTCGCCCCCCATGAGTAATTCAGCCCGCCAGCAGAGTATCTGGTACAAGCTGCATATCGACCTGCCCCTGCTGTTGGGTCTGCTGGCCGTTGTCGCCCTCTCCATGGTGGTGCTCTACTCAGCGTCAGGCCAGGATATGGACTCCATCGTGCGCCAACTGGTGCGCGGCGGCCTCGCCTTTGCCCTGATGATCGGCATGGCCCAGCTCCCTCCCTCCCTCTACGCCCGCTGGTCGGTGCCGCTGTTCGCCGTGGTGGTGCTGATGCTGATTGCGGTAGACGTATTCGGCCATATCGGCAAGGGGGCCCAGCGCTGGCTCGATCTCGGCTTTATGAAGTTCCAGCCCTCCGAAGTGATGAAGCTCTCCATGCCCATCATGGTGGCGGCCTGGCTCAGCCGCCACTCGCTTCCCCCCAAGTTCAGCCATGTGGTGATCGCCCTCATCATGGTGCTGCTGCCCACCCTGCTGATCGCCGCCCAGCCCGACCTTGGCACCTCCATTCTGGTGGCCGCCTCCGGCTTCTTCGTGATCTTTCTGGCGGGGCTCAGCTGGTGGCTGATCGGCTTGGCGGTTCTACTGATGCTGGCCTTTATGCCGGTGCTCTGGTTCTTCCTGATGCACGACTACCAGCGCCAGCGGGTGCTGATGCTGCTCGACCCGGAGAAAGACCCGCTCGGCCGCGGCTACCACATCATCCAGTCCAAGATTGCCATCGGCTCCGGTGGCGTCTTCGGCAAGGGGTGGCTGCAAGGAACCCAGTCCCAGCTGGAGTTCTTGCCCGAGCGCCACACCGACTTCATCTTCGCGGTATTTAGCGAGGAGTTCGGTCTGGTGGGGGTTGCCCTGCTGTTAGTGCTCTATCTCTATGTCATCAGCCGCTGTCTGTTTATCTCGATGCAGGCCCAGAACAGCTTCGAGCGACTGCTGGGCGGCGCCATCACTCTCACCTTCTTCGTCTATGTGTTCGTCAACATGGGCATGGTGAGTGGCATCCTGCCGGTGGTGGGGGTTCCCCTGCCGCTGGTGAGCTATGGCGGCACCTCCATGGTGACCCTGATGGCCGGCTTTGGCATACTGATGTCCATCCAGACTCATAGAAGGCTGCTGGCATGATGAGATGGATCTATTTGCCGGTGGTGGGTGTTCCCCTGCTGCTGGAGATCGATGGCAGCACCTCCATGGTGACCTTGATGGCCGGATTCGGTATCCTGATGTCAATTCAGACTCATAGAGGGCTGCTTGCCTGATGAAACGGGTTGGATTGTTGCTCTCTCTCGCCGCCTCGATGGCAACCGCTGCCGTGGCGCCGGATCGCTTGGCCCTGCTCGCCGAACAGCAGCAAGTGCCGCTGGCGGAGCTGCAGGCTGCCGTCGCCCGCGCTCAGTTACGGCAGGAGGTGCTCGACACCATCAGCAAGCCGTGGGAGGCCAAACCCTGGCATCGCTACCGGCCGCTGTTTGTTACCCCGGATCGCATCCGTGACGGCCAGCAGTTCTGGCAGCAACATGCCGATACGCTGGCCCGCGCGGAAAAGCTCTATCGGGTGCCGGCCTCGCTCATCGTGGCCATCATAGGGATCGAGACCTTCTACGGTCGCCAGATGGGCCGTCATCCGGTGCTCGATAGCCTCTACACCCTGGGATTTCACTACCCGGAGCGCAGCGACTTCTTTGCCAAGGAGTTTGCCCAGCTGGTGGTGCTGGCCAAAGAGGAAGGGTGGCAACTCGATGCCCTCAAGGGCTCCTATGCCGGCGCCATGGGGATGGGGCAGTTCATGCCCTCCAGCTACCGCCACTACGCCGTCGACTTTGACGGGGATGGCAAGCGGGATCTGTTTGCCAACCCGGTCGATGCCATCGGCAGCGTGGCCAACTATTTTGCCAGCCACCAGTGGCGCTGGGGCGAATCCGTGGTGGAACCGGCCCAGATCGGGTTGATGGCAGTCGAACCTCTACTCAGGCCTGAGCCCGAGTTAACACAACAGTGGTCAGAACTGGCGGCGGCAGGGATTGAGCTCGCCACGCCGCTGGCCCCGCAGACGCCGGTCAAGTTGCTGGCGCTTGCCCAAGCCGATGGACCGGAATACTGGGTCGCACGGCATAACTTTTATGTGATCACCCGTTACAATCGCAGCCCACTCTATGCGATGGCGGTGTATCAACTTAGCCAAGCCATTCAGGAAGCGTATGCATCTTCGTCACAAACTCCTCCCGCTCAGCCTGAGCTTGTTGCTGGCCGCCTGTAGCAGCCAGCCGGAACAGAGCGCCCCCGTAGAGCCGCAAGCACCGGTCAGCAAGCCACCCGTTATCGAGATCCCGCAAGCCACCGGCGCCATCCCACGCCCGGAGCCCCTGAGCGCGAGCGGCAACCGGGACTACTGGATTGGCAAACAGAAAAACGAGGTGTGGCGCGATATCAAGCACTATAGCGAAGAGGGCACAGCCAGCTGGCTGTCACCGGATCTGGATGGCCAGAAGACCGCCAACGGCGATGTGCTGGACAGCAAGCTGTTCAGCGCCGCCCATCGCAACCTGCCCATCCCGAGCTATGTGCGGGTCACCAATCTGGACAACGGGCTGGAGACCATAGTACGAGTCAACGATCGCGGCCCTTTCAACAGCCCTCACCTGATCGACCTCTCCTATGCGGCGGCCAAGCAGCTGGAGATGGTCGATAGCGGCACAGCTCGCGTTCGACTGGAGCTGATCAACGACACCCCGGACCAGATGGTGATCATGGAACCGATGAAGCCCATCGAGATGACCCCGACCACCCCGCCAGCAACGGCATCCAACACAGTGGCGCAAGATGGCTTCCTGGGTGAACCGACCGCACTGGCGATGGCCACTCCCGCTGCTGCCCCTGCTCCCGTCAAGGCGCCAGCGGCCAAGCCTGCCAAAGCGGCACCTGTCAAGCAGGCTCCGGCCAAGGCTGCAGCGCCCGCCAGCAGCGGTGATGGCAAGATGATCCAAGTACTGGCCAGCGGCTCCCGGGATCGGGCCGAGGCGATGGGCAAGGTGATGACCCAGCGCCATGGTGTGCCCTACCGGATTGAAGCCCATGGCGCCATCTTCCGGGTCTTGATCGGCCCGGTGGAGGCGGATAAACAAGCCGCACTGCTGGAAAAAGTACGGCAAGGGGGACTGGAACAGGCCTTTATCGTGCCCTGATCCCTCCTCTGACAGCGGCGGTGACCAATCTCCCGGCCCCGCCATCACGTCGCTTTATGGCGTGATGGCAGGGATTGATGGATAAAAAACCAGTCATGATCGCCATGTCGGACTATAACCTGCGGGCGCATCTGGTATAGTTAGGCCCGCATTTTATCCCCATCTGGCTCGCAGGAATTTCAAGATGTCCAAATTTGCCCGTTCAGTTCTTCTGGCCTCACTGATCAGCGTAACCGCTCAGGCCAATACGCCGGTGCCGACACCCACGCCGAACGCCAACCCAGTGGTGGTTCCCGCCGCGCCGGAGATCTCCGCCAAGGCCCATATCCTGATCGACTACTACTCCGGTCAGGTGCTGGCCGAGCAGAACGCCGACGAGCGTCTGCCCCCTGCCAGCCTGACCAAGATGATGACCTCCTACATCGTTGGCGACGAGCTGCACAAGGGGAACATCAAGGGCACCGACATGGTGACCATCAGCCAGAACGCCTGGTCCAAGAACTACTCAGACTCCTCCAAGATGTTTATCGAGGTGGGCAAGCAGGTCTCTGTCGATGACCTGAACAAGGGCATCATCATCCAGTCCGGCAACGATGCCTGCGTCGCCATGGCCGAACATCTGGCCGGCAGTACCGACTCCTTCGCCAGCCTGATGAATGCCTGGGCCGCCAAGCTCGGCATGAAGGACACCCAGTTCAAGAACCCCCACGGTCTGGATGAAGAGGGTCACTACAGTACAGCCCGTGATATGGCCCGCCTGGGTCAGGCACTGATCCATGATCAGCCGGAGGAGTACAAGATCTACTCCCAGAAATCCTTCGTCTTCAACGGTATCACCCAGCACAACCGCAACCGCCTGCTGTGGGATCAATCCCTGCAAGTGGATGGCATCAAGACCGGCCACGTCAGCCAGGTCGGCTATAACCTGGTCTCCTCTGCCACCAACAACGAAGGCATGCGCCTGATCGCCGTGGTACTGGGCGCCAGCAGTGAAGCCTCCCGCGCCGCCGAGAGCAAGAAACTGCTCACCTACGGCTTCCGCTTCTTCCAGAGCCTGACTCCATACAAGGCAGGCACCGAGCTGGTCACCCAGAAGATCTGGATGGGCGACAAGTCTGAAGTGAAACTGGGCGTCGACAAAGATGTCTCCGTGCTGGTCACTCGCGGTCAGGGCAACAACCTCAAGGCAGACTTCCAGCTCGACAGCGAGCTGAAAGCCCCGTTGGCCAAGGGTCAACGCGTTGGTACCGTGTTCCTGAAGCAGGGTGACAAAGAGATCAAGCAGGTACCGCTGGTCGCTCTGGAAGAGGTGCAGGAAGGTGGCTTGATGAGCCGTCTGTGGGACTACCTGGTACTGCTGGTCACCAGCTGGTTCAAGTAATCCGACGCACAATCCTCACCAAACAGCGGCGCCAACAGGCGCCGCTGCTGTCTGCGCCGGACAATGGCAGTGAATAACCCTGTAAACTGCAGGTTCCGCCTTACCCTGATTTGTGGTAAAAAGCAGCACTTCCATCCTTGTCTGACCGCTCCCGGCCTTGATCCCGGAGTGTGCGGCGCCCATATAGGGTTTAGCCGCACCCATACAGACTTGAAATGGCGGCCTCCACGGGCCATCGGCCACTAGCCATCCAAGATGAAGTCATCATGCTGATGACGAAAAAGGTGAGTAAATGAATACCAAGTTTGATGAACTGCTGGAGTTTCCCTGCAAATTCCCGTTCAAGGTACTCGGCATCGCGGATCCTGCGTTGCCGGATATGGTGGTTGAAGTGCTGCAGCAGCATGCTCCGGGCACCTACAGCCCGACCGTCCAGCCCAGCTCCAAGGGCAACTATCACTCGGTTCGCGTGACCGTGACTGCCCAGAGCAAAGAGCACATCGAAGCGATGTACACTGCGCTTGGCAAGATCGAGCTGGTGAAATACGTACTGTAATTTCTCTCTCGCCCCGTTCTGCGGGGCGACTGTTTTTGGCCGCAGCACGCCACGAGGACACCATGTCATCCCAGATCCCCGCTCAGCACAGCCTGATAGTCAGGCAACTGGGTCTCCGCCCCTACCAGCCGGTATGGGACGCCATGAAAGCCTTCACCGACAACCGCACCAGCGACACCCCGGACGAGTTCTGGGTGGTCGAACATGACCCCGTCTACACCCAGGGCCAGGCCGGCAAGGCCGAACACCTGCTCAATCCGGGCAATATCCCGGTGGTGCAGAGCGATCGCGGCGGTCAGGTGACCTATCACGGCCCGGGCCAGCTGGTACTCTACGTCCTGGTGGATGTCCGCCGCTGCAAATTCTCGGTGCGCGAGCTGGTGACCGCGCTGGAAACAGCCATCATCAACACCCTGGCCAAAAGCAATATCCAGGCCTATGCCAAGGCAGATGCCCCCGGGGTCTATGTGAAAAATGACCTTGGCATGGAGGCCAAACTGGCCTCACTGGGACTGCGCATCCGCAAGGGTTGCTCGTTCCACGGGCTGGCCCTCAACATCAACATGGACATGACCCCCTTCCTGCACATCAATCCGTGCGGCTATGCGGGCATGGCCATGACCCAGACCAGCGCCCTGGGCGGCCCGCAGAGCGTGGCCGAGGCGCAATCCATTCTGGTGGCCGAACTGGCCAGCCTGATTGGCTATCAGACAATAACAAACACCGAGAGTGAATCATGAGCAAACCCGTTCGTATGGAGCCGGGCGTCAAGCTGCGCGATGGCGACAAGATGGCCCTGATCCCGGTGAAATTCATGCCGGATCCCAACGAAGAAATCCTTCGCAAGCCGGACTGGATGCGGATCAAACTCCCCCCTTCCAGCCAGAAGATCGAACACATCAAGAGCACCTTGCGCAAGAACAAGCTGCACTCGGTCTGTGAAGAGGCTTCCTGCCCCAACCTGGCGGAGTGTTTCAACCACGGCACGGCCACCTTCATGATCATGGGCGCGATCTGCACCCGTCGCTGCCCCTTCTGCGACGTGGCCCACGGCCGCCCGCTGGCACTCGATCCGGAAGAACCGAAGAAGCTGGCGCTCACCATCAAGGAGATGAACCTCAAGTATGTGGTGATCACCTCGGTGGACCGCGACGATCTGCGCGACGGCGGTGCCCAGCACTTCGCCGACTGCATCCGCGAGATCCGCGAGCACAGCCCGCAGACCCGCATCGAGATCCTGACCCCGGACTTCCGTGGCCGGATGGAGCAGGCCCTTGAGGTGTTCCGCGAAACGCCGCCGGACGTCTTCAACCACAACCTGGAAACTGCGCCGCGCATGTATCGCGTCGCTCGCCCGGGTGCCGACTACAAGTGGTCGCTGGAGCTGCTGCGCCGTATCAAGGAGATGCACCCCCATGTACCGACCAAGTCCGGTCTGATGATGGGCCTTGGCGAGACCAACGAAGAGATCGTCGAGGTGCTCAAGGATCTACGCGCTCACGGCGTCAACATGCTGACCCTGGGTCAGTATCTGCAGCCAAGCCGCCACCACCTGCCGGTCAAGCGCTACGTGCCGCCAGCAGAGTTTGACGAGCTGAAAGATATCGCCATGGAGCTGGGCTTTACCCACGCCGCCTGTGGTCCTTTCGTTCGCTCTTCCTACCATGCTGATCTGCAAGCCAAGGGAGAAGAGGTCAAATAACCTCGCACGACAGAGTGGCCAAGTAACCGCCACCCTCACAATGAAAAAGAGCGCCCATTGGCGCTCTTTTTGTTGGTGTCACTGACCGTTGCGGCTTGAGCTACTTCAGTAGTCGTGGTCGAAGATCCCCTGCTGATGCCAGCGTTGCAGCTGGGCTAACACCCGGGTCTCCCGCGCCGTCCACTGTGGGCAAGGCCCCGCCAGCTGGGTCTTGTTGGTCTGCAGCGCCTCGTCGAGGGCAAACCAGCCCGGCACAAAGCCAAGCCGGATCTCGTAGGGCTGTGGCTGTGGCTCCACCAGTTGATCACCAATCCGGCACAAGTAGTAGAGCGAGCGGATGCAGTAGGCATCGAACCCCGGCTCGCGGGCGGCGCGATATTCACGGGTCTCGCCAAGCAGGCCCCCCACTTCCCGCAGCTCGGCGCCGCACTCCTCCAGCAACTCGCGGGCCAGCGCCACATGGTGGCTCTCCCCCGCTTCAATGCCGCCGCCAGGGAACATCAGATCGCCGTTGACCCGGGAATGCACCAGCAGCAGCTCGCCGCCACGGGGCACCACGGCACGTACCGTGAGGCGCTCAAGAGTACGGCCATCGGTACGCACCTCGCCATGAACGAAAGAGAGATCGAACAGATTGGGCCAGCAGCTGGCCGGGGAGAACATCGTCATCACTGCCTCAGGGCCGGTAGTTGCCATGCTTGAGCTGCTCGACAATTTCGGCAGCCCGCACATCGTAGCCATCCTGCTCTGTCTTGCTCAGGGTGTGGTAGATGCCAAAACGCTTGGCTGAGACCTCGGGGCTATCCTGAAACGACTCGCTCACCTTGCCCCACAGATAGGCCAGCCCGTACTGCTTCTGGCCCATATAGAGGGTGCTGAGGGAGGTGAGCAGGCGGCTGTTTATCTTGTCACCTTCCCGATAGAGGGAGAGGCCGTGATGCATGATGGAAATAGCTTTCTCGGGGTCGCTCTTGGCGTAGGCTCCGCCAAGGGCCAGCTGCAGTTCCGGTTCGTCGAGCACCTTGTTGCCTTCCAGTGCCATGAACTGCTGACGGGCCAGCTCGTTGGTGTTGTTGGTCCAGTGCCAGAGCAGCAAGTAGGGATCCTGCGAGTTGCGGGTGGCCACATCGAGCTGGGCCAGCTGTTCGCCAGCCGCCAGCATCCCCTCCACCCGTGGGCTCTTCTGCTCACGGGCATTCTTATACTCGATGTTGGTAGAGCGCTCGGCACACTTGAGATAGCGCTCAAGGTTGCGCATCAGCTCGTACTTGCGTCGATCCGTCCCCTCCTCCTTGAGATAGAAGCGACTGCGGATCACATCGGTACGCTCGTAGCGACACCAGCCATCGTCCACCAGATCCTGGCAGAGCTCGGGATGATTGCCACAGATGTTGTGGATCCGATCGTCATTGCAGCCAGCCACGGCAAGGCCGACTGAAAGCATGATGAAGGTCTGTCGCAGAGGGAAATTGGCCATGGTTCACATCTTGTTGGTAACACGGGTTGGTAACAACTGGCGCCTTCACAGGCCACCTCCGGCTAGCAAACCGGTTACATATCCATTACAATGCGCGCGCCATATAAGGCCGCGACTGCAGAATAATATAACGAAATATAGACCCCTACACTGATCTGCATTCGACGAATTTTCTATTTACACCAACAACGTGAAATAAAGGATCTGGTCAATGACCCACGAGCACTACTTGCAAGCGTGGCAGGAGAGCCAGGAGCTCGCCGAAGCCATGCAGCCCTTGATTGGTCGCCTCTACCGACAACAAGGGGTCGAGATCACCCTCTACGGCCGCCCGCTGCAAAACGCCTCCACCATCGATATCCTCAAGGCCCACCGGGTCGTCCGCCGCCACCAGGGCGCTCCACTCCCCATCCAGCAAAGCTTCCCCCTGCTCCAGGCCATCGTTGCCCTCAAACCCACCGCCGCCGAGGTTGACCTTGGCAAGCTGGCAGTCGGCTACTGGCAGGATCATCAGGATGAAGCGGGGATCGAGGACTATCTGCAAGCGCGACTGGCACCTGCCCTTGGCCGCAGCCAGATGCCGCAGCCGACCGACGTGGTGCTCTACGGCTTTGGCCGTATCGGTCGCCTGCTGGCCCGCCTGCTGCTCGAGCGTACCGGCGCCGCCAATCCGCTGCGCCTGCGCGCCATCGTGGTGCGTGGCGGTCGCGACGGGGATCTGGAGAAACGTGCCAGCCTGCTGCGCCGCGACTCGGTGCACGGTCCCTTCAACGGCTCCATCGAGGTGGATGTGGAGCGCAGCGCCATCATCGCCAACGGCACCTTCATTCAGGTGATCTACGCCAATAGCCCGGCCGACATCGACTACACCGCCTACGGCATTCACGATGCGCTGATCGTCGACAACACCGGCGTCTGGCGTGACGAAGCAGGCCTCTCCGAGCACCTGAAAGCGCGCGGTGCCGGCAAGGTGCTGCTGACAGCTCCCGGCAAGGGGGAGATGAAAAACGTGGTGTTCGGGGTCAACCATGAGGTGATAGGCCCGGGTGACAGGATCATCTCCTCCGCCTCCTGCACCACCAACGCTATCACCCCGGTGCTCAAGGTGATGCAGGACAAGTACGGCATCCGCCACGGCCACGTGGAGACGGTCCACTCCTACACCAACGATCAGAACCTCATCGACAACTACCACAAAGGCGAGCGCCGCGGTCGCAGCGCGGCCCTCAATATGGTGATGACCAGCACCGGCGCCGCCAAGGCGGTGGCCAAGGCGCTGCCCGAACTCAAGGGCAAGCTGACCGGCAACGCCATCCGGGTACCGACTCCCAACGTGTCGCTGGCCATCATCAATCTGTCGCTGGAGCAGGCCACCGCTCGGGAGAGCCTCAACGCTTATCTGCAGCAGATGGCGCTAAGCTCAGCCCTCCATCGCCAGATCGACTTCAGTGCCAGCACCGAGCTGGTCTCCTCCGACATGGTGGGTTCCCGTTATGCGGGCATCGTCGACTCCCAGGCGACCATCGCCGAGGGGGATCACTGCGTGCTCTACGTATGGTATGACAACGAGTTCGGGTACAGTTGTCAGGTAGTGCGGGTGATGGAACAGATGGCTGGCGTAGTCCGCCAGGATCTGCCTGCATAGCCCGTCAGGATCTGCCCGTCAGATCCCGCAGCTTATAGCTCAATAGTTCAAGGAGAGGCCGGATGTCGTTTCAACAGGGTGAGTTTTTGCAAGCAATCAGGCAGATGCCACAAGAGGTGTACGAGCGGCTCAAAACCGCAGTCGAGCTGGGCAAGTGGCCCGATGGCAAGCCCCTCACCGACGAGCAGAAGGCCACCTCCCTGCAAGCCGTGATGGCCTGGCAGGCGATGCATCTCGACAATCCGGAGCACATGAATATCGGTCGTGATGGCGAGATCGTGATGAAGAGCAAGAGCGAGCTCAAGCGTCAGTATCGCGATGAGGAAGAGATAGTGCGGGTCGACCTTAACCATTGAACCTGACCCGGTAGGCCGCTCGCAGCGGCCACAACAGAGAGGGGAGCCATAATGGCTCCCCTCTTTTTCCACTCTCCCCATGGTGGGGAGGTCAGAAGCTGTTCACGACCTGTAGCGAGAAGACGTCAGCAAGGTGAAGAGCAGCGCAGGAAGCGGAGCGTATAGATATACGTGAGCCTCTGGTTCACAAACACGCGAGCAGCACATGAGCCTTGATCGCGGCTTCGCAGTAAGATCGTGGACAGTTTCTCAGGGAGTCAGCTCCCCACGCAGGGACTGCTGCATCAACTCGCGAATGCGGTGGGAAGGCAAGTTCTGGCTCAGCAGGAAATGGAGCTTGGTGAGTGCAGCCTCGGCGGTCATGTCAAAGCCCGAAATGACCCCGGCCCGCGACAGGGCATTGCCAGTGGCGTAGCCACCCATATTGACCTTGCCGTGCAGGCACTGGCTCAGGTTGACGATGATAACGCCGCGGGCCGATGCCTCGGAGAGCAGTGCCAGCATGGCCGGATTCTGCGGCGCATTGCCCACTCCGAACGACAGCAGGATCAGCGCCTTCACCGGCTGTTGCAGGATATTGGCGATCACCTCGCTGGAGATCCCCGGATAGAGGGTCACCACGCCAATGGGCTGAGGGGTGATGTCGTGCAGTACCAGCGGCCGCTCGGACGGCACGCCCAGTTCGCCCGCCTCCAGCGAGATGGCGATCCCGGCATTGAGCAGCGGCGGATAGTTGGGGGAGTCGAAGGCGTGGAAGCCGTCGGCGTGCACCTTCTTGCTGCGGTTGCCGCGATAGAGCTGATTGTTAAAGAACAGCGTCACCTCGTGGATCGGGTAGTTGGCCGCAATATAGAGGGCGTTGAGCAGGTTCTGCTGACCGTCGGATCGCAGCTCGGCGAGCGGGATCTGGGAGCCGGTAATGATGACCGGTTTGTGCAGATCTTCGAGCATGAAGGAGAGCGCCGAGGCGGTGAACGACATGGTGTCGGTGCCGTGCAGGATCACAAAGCCATCGTACTTGTCGTAGTTGTCGCGAATATCTTCAGCGATACGCTGCCAGTCCACCGGGGTCATGTCGGAAGAGTCAATGAGGGGCGCATATTCGTGGATATGGTAATCCGGCATCTCGGGGCGGTGGAACTCGGGCATCCGCGCCAGACAGTCTTCCATAAAGCCAGCCATCGGCACGTAGCCGTGCTCGGAACGCTGCATCCCAATGGTGCCGCCTGTGTAGGCGATATAGATGGACTTCTTCTTCACACCCTCTCCTCTTGATGAAGTGAACACCGCCGGCACAGGAGCCATATCGGGGTGAACCACAATGTCAACACCCGCCAGCTCCTCTGCGCGCAGCGGAAACCGGCGAATTATAGAGACTGACACCCTAAATGACAGCCGTTCCCTACCCTCTTTTTGGCTTTTTCACTCACCACCACCATGGTATTAAATTTCACAATAAGGCACCCAGGCGAACATTAATACGACAAAGTTGGCACCAAGCGACGTTTTTTGCTACTATTCGCCCGATTTTTCGTAAATATCATCTGGATGCCTGAATATTTCAGGCCCGCACTGGCCCTATTTTCATGGGGCGGGGAGCACTCTCCCCTTCTTAAAGTTGGCCTATAAGCCACACTGTTTTTATCCCGGCTGAATCTGTGAGTCTTCACCAACAGAAGGCACAGCCAATCAACATGGGAGTACTGAATGATACAACTTGATTCCTACGCAACACTGGTCGCTGCCACTCTGGTATTACTGCTTGGCCGAGTGCTAGTCACTCGTGTCGGGCTGCTTCGAACCTTCAACATCCCTAAACCGGTTGCCGGTGGTCTGGTGGTCGCGCTGGTGCTACTGCTGCTACGCTCCACCCTGCAGATGGAGCTGCAATTCGATACCAGCCTGCAGACACCGCTGATGCTGGCGTTTTTTGCCTCCATTGGTCTCTCTGCCGATCTCGCCAGCCTCAAGCGCGGCGGCAAAGCGGTACTCACCTTTCTGCTGGTAGTTACCGGTCTGCTGCTGGTACAGAACAGCCTGGGCGTGGGTCTGGCGACTCTGCTTGGCCTGGATCCCCACATGGGGCTGCTGGCCGGTTCCATCACCCTCTCCGGCGGTCACGGTACCGGGGCTGCCTGGGGCGCCACCTTCACCGAGAAGTACGGTGTGCAATCCGCCGCCGAACTGGCCATCGCCTGTGCCACCTTCGGCCTGGTACTGGGGGGGTTGATCGGCGGCCCGGTGGCCCGCTATCTGGTGAAAAAGGTGCAGGTGCCCGGTGAGGAGCACAACCGGGATGGCGCACCTCAAGGCTTCGAGATGCCGGACATGGAGCGGCCCCTCACCACCTTCAGCGTCATCGAGACGCTGGCGCTGATTGCCATCAGTCTCAAGGGAGGCGAGATACTCTCCGCCTACCTGAAAGGTGGCGCTTTCGAACTACCAGTGTTCGTCTGCGTGCTGTTCGTCGGCGTACTGCTGCGCAATGTGCTGACCCTGCTGAACTGGCACGAGGTGAGCGACCGCGAGGTCTCCCTGCTCGGCAACGTCAGCCTGTCACTATTCCTCGCCATGGCCTTGATGAGTCTGCGATTGTGGGATCTGGCCAACCTGGCGCTCCCCATCTTTATCCTGCTGGCCGCCCAGACCGTAGCGATGGCACTCTACGCCATCTTCGTTACGTTCAGGGTGATGGGCAGCAACTATGATGCGGCCGTACTGGCAGCGGGCCACTGCGGCTTCGGTCTGGGAGCAACCCCGACAGCCATTGCCAATATGCAGGCCATCACCCAGCGCTTTGGTCCCTCCCATCTGGCGTTTCTGGTGGTGCCCATGGTGGGCGCCTTCTTTATCGACATCATTAACGCCATGGTGATCAAGCTATTCCTGGCACTGCCCTTCTTGTAATTCCCTGTAGTCAGACGTAAATACAAATGCGCCCACCAATCGGTGGGCGCTTTTTGTTTACTGGACTCGTCATCTTGTTTACTGGCTAAGTCTTCCGTCTGTGGCCTCTTTGCTGGGCAATGGCACCACACAGGCATGAAGGTACCAACCAAACCAACCATACAGACAGGCTCCATCATATTCCGGGTAACAACAAGCCCCGCACTCGGCCGAGTGCGGGGCTTGTTGATGACTGCCTAAAACCGGACTTTACAGAATAAAGGTCGACACCTGCTGGTTCAGGTCAGTAGCTCGCCCCTTGAGGCTCTGGGCCTGATCCAGATCACGCATGGCGGCGGCGGTGATCTCGTCACTCACATCCTTGATGGCGGTGGTGTTCTGGGTGATCTCTCCGGTCACCTGGGTCTGCTCCTCAGCCGCCGTAGCGATCTGGCCTGCCATGTCGGAGATGAGCGACACTGCCTGGGTGATCTCCTCCAGCGCGGCAGCGGCGGCATCGGCATCCTGCACACTGTTATCTGCCAAACTCTGACTAGTCTGCATCAGGCTCACCGCACGGGCGGTGGTCTGCTGCAGGGTCTCGATGGTGGACTGGATCTGCTGGGTGGAGTCCTGGGTACGGCGCGACAGCACCCGCACCTCGTCAGCCACCACCGCAAAACCACGGCCCTGCTCACCGGCACGAGCCGCTTCGATGGCCGCGTTCAGTGCCAGCAGGTTGGTCTGCTCGGCAATCCCCTGAATGGTGGAGAGGATGCTGGTGATGGCCTGCGCGTGGCGGCTCAGCTCGCCGATCACTTCGGTCGCCTGTCCCACTTCTTCAGCCAGACCATTGATGGACTGGCGGGTCTTGTTGACCAGCATCTTGCCCTGTTCACTGCTCTGGGCAGATTGCTGGGCAGCGGCGGCGGTATTCTCGGCATTGCCAGCGATCTCCATGGTGGCGCTCGCCATCTCGGTGACCGCAGTGGCGACCATGGTCACCTCCTGCTGCTGACGCTGCAGCTCGTCCACGGCGGCCTGGTTGGTCACCAGACTGCGCTCGGCATCGGCGTTCAACTCGTTGGCCAGCTGGCGGATATTGGCGATCAGCTGGTGCTGGCTGCCGACGAAGCGGTTGAAGCTGTTGGCCAGCTGGCCCACTTCATCGTTGGCATCGATCTTGATGCGCTGGGTCAGATCGCCGTTACCATCGGCTATGCGGGCCAGGGCCTGGGAGACCTTGCTGAGCGGGCCAAGCAGCATGCTGACCAACCAGGAGATGGCGAGAATACTGCCCACCAGCACCAGCAGCGCCATCCCCAGCTGGGTCATCAGCAAGGAGGAGAGCGGCGCTTCCAGTGCGGCCTTGTCCAGCACCAGCACCAGTTCCCAATCCGTGTCGGGGATATCGACCGCCCACAGCAGCTTGTCACGCCCTTCGCTGTCGAAGTAGGCCGGAACCAGCTCCCTGCTCGACTTGCTCTGCTCGATCAGCGTGTTGGTCAGATCGTTGTCGATCTCGATCGCCGGTTTCATCGCCTTGGCCGCATCCTTGTAGGCGATGATGGTGCCATCCTTGTGCATCATGATGGCAAAACCGTCGGCAGGCAGTTGCATCTTGGTCACGTCTTCCACCAGCGAGGCGATGGAGAGGTCACCACCTACTACCCCGCCGGATACCGGCTGGGCCAGAGTGACCACCATGATGTTGTAGGCCACATCGAGATAGGGCTTGGTGACAATCAGGCCGCCCTTGCCCATCGCTTCCTGATACCAGCCACGGGAGCGCGGGTCGTAGCCATCGCGGTTGATGGAGGGATCGGAGTCATTCATCTTGCCGCTGCTCTCACCGAAATAGGTAAGCTGGAAACGGCCGGAAACTTGTGCCTGTTGCAAGGCATTGAGGGGGTCGGCACCTGCCTTGTTGCCGAGCGCCTGAATGACGTCGCGACGGGCTGCGAGCCAGTCGCTGACACGCTCGGCCTGCTGGGTGCCTAACCGCTGCAACTGCTCCTGACTGCCTTGCAGCAACAGACTCTTCTGGCTGCTATAGCTCTGCCAGGAGAGCAACGAGATCACCAGCGAAAGGGCGATCACCACTGACAACAGTATCTTCTGCTTGAGTGACAGGTTTTTCATCATGCGTTCTTCTTATTGAGGTGAGGAGCGGGTTTTTCCCTAAAAGTGCACAACACTACGTAGTCATTAGCGGCCCGAATGGCCAAAACTGAAGCCGAAAATGGGTCGGCAGGCGATATTTTCTGCCGAGGTGGAGAAAAGTACACCAGAAATTGACGGCATGAGCCGCACAAGCCAAGGCAACCCTGTTTATTCCTTCCACAATTGGCTAGAATATCCCATTTTTAAATCACATCGACCCTGAGAGTTTTCACGATGTTCGAAGTTAATCCCGTATTAAATAAACTTAAGGAGCTGTCTGAGCGGACCGAGCTTCTTAGGGGGTACCTTTGACTATGACGCCAAGAAAGAGCGTCTAGAAGAGGTCAACGCCGAGCTGGAACAGCCGGACGTATGGAATGAACCCGAGCGCGCACAGGCGCTGGGCAAAGAGCGCGTAGCGCTGGAAAACGTGGTCGGCACCATCGACACCCTGACCCAGGGCGTGGATGACGTCGAGATGCTGGTGAGCCTGGCCGTGGAAGGGGAAGACGAAGAGACCTTCAACGAAGCCATCGCCGAATCCGAACAGCTGGAAGCCAAGCTGGTGGATCTCGAGTTCCGCCGCATGTTCTCCGGTCAGCACGACGGCTCTGACTGCTATATCGATATTCAATCCGGCTCCGGTGGTACCGAAGCACAGGATTGGGCCAACATGGTACTGCGCATGTACCTGCGCTGGGGCGACGCCCACGGCTACAAGCCCGAGCTGATTGAATGCTCCGAAGGCGACGTGGCCGGTATCAAATCCGCCACCATCAAGTTCACCGGCGAATATGCGTTCGGCTGGCTGCGTACCGAAACCGGCGTTCACCGTCTGGTTCGCAAGTCCCCGTTCGATTCCGGTGGCCGCCGTCACACCTCCTTCTGTTCTGTGTTCGTCTACCCCGAGATCGACGACGATATCGATATCGAGATCAACCCGGCGGATCTGCGGATCGACGTCTACCGCGCCTCCGGTGCCGGTGGTCAGCACGTTAACCGAACCGAATCCGCGGTGCGTATTACCCACGTTCCGACCGGTGTCGTGGTACAGTGCCAGAACGACCGTTCCCAGCACAAAAACAAAGACCAGTGTATGAAGCAGCTGAAAGCCAAGCTCTACGAGCTGGAAATTCAGAAGCAGAACGCTGAGAAACAAGCCCTGGAAGAGACCAAGTCTGATATCGGTTGGGGCAGCCAGATCCGTTCCTATGTGCTGGATGACTCCCGTATCAAGGATCTGCGCACCGGCGTCGAAACCCGTAATACCCAATCGGTGCTCGACGGTGACTTGGACAAGTTTATCGAAGCCAGCCTGAAATCAGGTCTGTAAACAAGCAGGAATCACCATGTCTGAACAAACCATCACTCCGGAAGTCGACCACACTCTCGAACTCAACAACGAGATGACCGAGCGTCGTTCCAAGCTGGCCGCCCTGCGCGCCCAGGGTAATCCTTTCCCCAACGACTTCCGTCGCGACAGCCTCTCTGGCGATCTGCACGCAGAGTTCGACGACAAAAGCGCCGAGGAGCTGACGAGCCTGGGTAAACGGGTGAAGATTGCCGGTCGCATCATGACCCGCCGGATCATGGGCAAGGCTTCTTTCGCCACCCTGCAGGACATGGCCGGCAAGATCCAGGTCTACGTCACCCGTGACGACCTGCCGGAAGGTTTCTACAACGAGCAGTTCAAGAAGTGGGATCTGGGCGACATCGTGGGTGTCGAAGGTACCCTGTTCAAGACCCAGACCGGTGAGCTCTCCGTTCACGTTTCCGATATCCGCCTGCTGACCAAGGCACTGCGTCCGCTGCCCGAGAAGCACAAAGGCCTGACCGACCAGGAAGCTCGCTGCCGCCAGCGCTACCTGGATCTGATCGCCAACGAAGAGTCCCGCAAGACCTTCATGATCCGCACCCAGGTGGTTGCCGGTATCCGCAAGTTCTTCAACGAAAAGCGCTTCATGGAAGTGGAAACCCCGATGATGCAAGTCATCCCGGGTGGTGCTTCCGCGCGTCCGTTCGTCACTCACCACAATGCGCTGGACATCGACATGTACCTGCGTATCGCTCCGGAGCTCTACCTGAAGCGTCTGGTGGTTGGTGGCTTCGAGCGTGTCTACGAGATCAACCGCAACTTCCGTAACGAAGGTATCTCGGTTCGTCACAACCCCGAGTTCACCATGATCGAGTTCTACATGGCCTACGCCGACTACATCGATCTGATGGACCTGACCGAAGAGCTGCTGCGCACTCTGGCGCAGGACATTCTGGGCGACACCAAGATCCGTTACGCCAAAGAGGGCGAAGAGGGTCTGACCATCGATTTCGGTCAGCCGTTCCAGCGTCTCACCATGGTCGAGTCCATCCTGAAGTTCAACCCGGATGTAACTCTGGACGATCTGGCGACCCTCGAGAGCGCCAAGGCCGTTGCCAAGCGTCTGCACATCGAGCTGATGAAGGGCTGGGAGCTGGGCCACGTGATCACCGCGATCTTCGAAGAGACCGTGGAGCACATGCTGCTGCAACCGACCTTCATCACCGAGTACCCGGCAGCCGTTTCTCCGCTGGCTCGCCGCAACGACGTGAACCCGGATGTAACCGACCGCTTCGAATTCTTCATCGGTGGCCGCGAGCTGGCCAACGGCTTCTCCGAGCTGAACGATGCTGAAGATCAGGCCAAGCGCTTTCAGGATCAGGTTGATCAGAAAGAAGCTGGCGACGACGAAGCCATGTTCTACGACGCCGACTTCGTCACCGCGCTGGAACACGGCCTGCCGCCGACTGCCGGTCAGGGTATCGGTATCGACCGTCTGGTCATGCTGTTTACCAACAGCCACACCATCCGTGACGTCATTCTGTTCCCGGCCCTGCGTCCGCAGAAGTAAGGTTCATGCCCGCCGGGATCCATCCCGAGCGCGATAGCTTGAAAACGCCCCGCAACAGCGGGGCGTTTTTCTATCTCCTTTACCGCAAAATCACTTTCAAAATTCAATAATGGAATAAAGAAGATATTTTTATTCTTTGTTGTTAGCCAACACGCCCTTTAATCTGGCCAAAAATCAGACCATGGAAGACGCGTGTGATGCAATTGAAGGATTCCCCATTCAACCTCTCCCCCCTCTCTGACGAGCAGCAACGTCAGCTGGGTCAGGTACTCTCGACCCTCAATACCCAGCAACTGGCCTGGGTGAGCGGATATCTCTACGGCCTCTCCCAGGTGGGCATCCAGCCCGTTGCGACCGCAGGCGCAGAAGTCGTGGCTCCCAGCGGTAGCCTAACTATTCTCTACGGCTCCCAGACCGGCAACGCCAAAGGTGTCGCTACTGCCATCAAGGCGCAGGCCGAAGCCCGTGGTCTACCGGCCACCCTCGCGTCGATGGCCGACTACAAACCCAAGCAGCTCAAGAAAGAGAGCCATCTGCTGGTGGTAGTGAGCACTTACGGGGAGGGTGAACCGCCGGAGAGCGCCGTCGATCTGTTCGAGCAGCTTAAAAAAGGCAAGATCGGCAAGCTGGACGGCCTCAAGTTCGCGGTGCTGGGGCTGGGTGACAGCTCCTACGAATTTTTCTGCCAGACCGGCAAAGATTTTGACAACTTCCTCGCCAGCGCAGGGGCCGAGCGCATTTATGAACTCGCCAGCCTCGATGTGGATTATCAGGATGCCGCCAAGGCGTGGGGCGAACAGGCACTCAACGCCATTGCCGCGACCCTCTCTACCGGAGCGGCCAGCAGCAGCGTAGCCAGCGCGGTGCAGCAGGCGGTTGGCCACAGCCAGTACAGCAAGGAGAACCCCTTCCCTGCCCGCCTGTCGGTCAATCAGAAGATCACCGGCCGGGATTCCACCAAGGATATCCGCCATATCGAGATCAATCTGGCCGACTCCGGCATCACCTATCAACCGGGTGATGCCCTCGGCGTCTGGTTCGACAACGACGCCGACCTGGTGGGGGAAGTGCTGGCCCTGACCGGCCTCTCTGGCGATGAAGCCACGGCCCACGGCACCTTGCGCGCCGCCCTGACCGGTCACTTCGAACTGACCCGGCTGCACGGCGGCTTTATCACAGGGCTCGCTGATATATCGGACAACGCGGCGCTGAAAGACTTGGCCGGTGACAAGGCCCAGGTAAATACACTGGTCGCCTCCGCTCAGGTGGTGGATGTGCTGAAACGCTTCCCGACCGCGCTCACGGCCGAGCAGCTGGTTGGCCTGCTGCGACCCCTCACCCCGCGCCTCTACTCAATCGCCTCCGCACAGAGCGAAGTCGAAGAGGAGGTGCACCTGACCGTCGGCGTGGTGCGCTACCCGCAGGAAGATGGCACAGTGCGCTCTGGCGCCGCCTCCTCCTATCTGGCGGATCGGCTGATTGAGGATGGCGAGGTGCGGGTATTCATCGAGCACAACGACAACTTCCGCCTGCCCGCCAATCCCGACACACCCGTCATCATGGTGGGCCCGGGCACCGGCATCGCCCCGTTCCGCGCCTTTATGCAGGAGCGGGAAGCTCAGGGCGCGGAAGGCAAGAACTGGCTCTTCTTCGGCAACCCCCACTTTACCCAGGATTTCCTCTATCAGGTGGAGTGGCAGCGTTATGTGAAATCGGGGTTGCTGTCGCAGATCTCCCTGGCCTTCAGCCGGGATCAGGCCAACAAGATCTATGTGCAGGACCGTCTGCGCGAGGCAGGGCTTGAGCTCTACCAGTGGCTGGAAGCAGGCGCTCACTTCTATGTGTGTGGCGACGCCAACAAGATGGCCAAGGATGTACAGGAGACCCTGCTGGATGTAATTGCCGAACACGGTCACAAGAGCCGTGAGGAAGCAGAAGAGTATTTGAGCGAATTGCGTCGTGCCAAACGTTATCAAAGGGATGTCTATTGATGAGCAAACAACCTCTTTCTCACCCAAAAGCGGGACCGGTCGAAGGGCCGCTGGCCGACAACGAGCGCCTCAAGCGCGAGAGCAACTTTCTGCGCGGCACCATAGAGCAAGATCTGCAGGACCCGCTCACCGGCGGCTTCAACGGCGACAACTTCCAGCTGATCCGCTTTCACGGCATGTACCAGCAGGATGACCGCGACATCCGCCCGGAGCGCGCCGCCCAGAAGCTGGAGCCGCTGCACAACGTCATGCTGCGTGCCCGCCTGCCGGGTGGGATCATCACCCCGGCCCAGTGGCAGATCATCGACAAGTTCGCCGAAGAGCACAGCCTCTACGGCAGCATCCGCCTTACCACCCGACAGACCTTCCAGTTCCACGGGGTATTGAAGCGCGACATCAAGCTGATGCACCAGACCCTCAACAGCACCGGCATCGATTCCATCGCCACCGCCGGCGACGTGAACCGCAACGTGCTCTGCACCAGCAACCCGGTGGAGTCCGAACTGCATCAGGAGGCCTACGAGTGGGCCAAGAAGATCTCCGAACATCTGCTGCCAAAGACACGCGCCTACGTGGAGATCTGGCTGGACGGCGAGAAGCTGGGGGGTGACGAAGAGCCGATCCTGGGTTCCAACTACCTGCCGCGCAAATTCAAGACCACTGTGGTGATCCCGCCCCACAACGACGTGGATATCCACGCCAACGATCTCAACTTCGTGGCGATCGCCGAGCATGGCAAGCTGGTGGGCTTCAACGTGCTGGTGGGCGGTGGCCTCGCCATGACCCACGGCGACACCAGCACCTACCCGCGCAAGGCGAGCGACTTTGGCTTTATTCCGCTCTCTCACGTGCTGGAGGTGGCGGCCGCCGTGGTCAGCACCCAGCGCGACTGGGGCAACCGGGTCAACCGCAAGAACGCCAAGACTAAGTACACCCTTGAGCGCGTCGGCGTCGAAGCCTTCAAGGCCGAGGTGGAGAGCCGCGCTGGCATCCAGTTCGGGCCAGTTCGCCCCTATGAGTTCACCAGCCGTGGCGATCGCTTCGGTTGGGTCGAGGGGATCGACGGCAAGCATCACCTCACCCTGTTTATCGAGAATGGCCGCCTGCTGGACTTCCCGGGCAAGCCGCTCAAAACCGGCATGCTGGAGATCGCCAAGGTGCATCAGGGGGATTTTCGCCTGACCGCCAACCAGAACCTGATCATCGCAGGGGTGCCTGCCAGCGAGAAAGCCCGCATCGAAGGGCTGGCGCGCCAGTACGGCCTGCTGGATGACGGCGTGAGCGAGCAGCGCAAGCAGTCCATGGCTTGTGTGGCACTGCCTACCTGCCCGCTAGCGATGGCCGAGGCGGAGCGCATGCTGCCAGCGTTTGTCACCGACATCGAGGGCTTGCTCACCAAACATGGGCTGACGGATGACGCCATCATCTTCCGGGTCACCGGTTGCCCCAACGGCTGCGGCCGCGCCATGCTGGCGGAAGTGGGTCTGGTGGGCAAGGCGCCGGGCCGCTACAACCTGCATCTGGGGGGCAACCTGGAAGGCACCCGCATTCCGCGCCTCTATCAGGAGAACATCACCGAACCGCAGATTTTGGCCGAACTCGACGCGTTGATCGGCCGCTGGGCCACCGAGCGAAATCAGGGTGAGTGCTTCGGCGACTTCGTGATCCGGGTTGGGGTGATTGCCCCCGTTATCGACTCTGCGAGGGACTTCTATGCCGCTTAATCTGCCGCTTAATGTCACCGAAGATGGCCGCCTTAACCTGCAGGCACTGCTGGCCCTCGGCCGTGAAGAGCAGACCGAGGCGCTGGCGCCCCTCAACCGCGAGCTGGATACCATGAGCGCCCCAGAACGGGTGCGCTGGGCCCTGGCCAATCTGCCGGGGGAGCATGTGCTCTCATCCAGTTTCGGCATTCAGGCGGCGCTGATGCTCCATCTGGTAAGCGGCGAGCAGGCCGATGTGCCGGTGGTGCTGACCGATACCGGTTATCTCTTCCCCGAGACCTACCGCTTCATCGACGAGCTGACCGAGCGGCTCGCCCTCAACCTCAAAATCTACCGGGCCGAGCTCAGTCCGGCCTGGCAGGAGGCCCGCTTCGGCCTTCTGTGGGAACAGGGAGTAGAGGGGATCACCCGCTACAACCAGCTCAACAAGGTAGAGCCGATGGACCGCGCCCTGAACGAGCTGGGTGCCCGCACCTGGTTCTCCGGCCTGCGCCGGGAGCAGTCCGGCAGCCGGGGCAAGCTGCCGGTGCTGGCCATCCAGCGCGGCCGCTTCAAGTTCCTGCCGGTGATCGACTGGAGCAACAAGGACGTCTTCTACTACTTCAAGGAGTTCGACCTGCCCTACCACCCGCTGTGGGAGCAGGGCTACCTGTCGGTGGGCGACGTGCACACCACCACCAAGTGGGAGCCCGGTATGAGCGAGGAGCAGACCCGCTTCTTCGGCCTCAAGCGCGAATGCGGCCTGCACGAGGAGAACGGCGAGAACGACGGCTCCGGCATCTGAGGCAGAGGGCCCGCCCGCACGGCCTCCATAAAAAACGCCCGGCAAGCAACTGCCGGGCGTTTTTATTTGCGCAAAGAGCGAGCTACCGCCCCTCATTACTTGGCGACGGCGCGTGCCTGGGTCAGCCAGTCGTTCACCAGCGCCTCGTGGCCCTTGAGCCAGGCGTCGGCGTGACGCTCCACGTCCGCCGGCTTGTTCTGCCCCTTGTTCATCAGGCCGTTCTGCACGTTGATGTCATTAAGCGGCAGCTTGACGATGGAGAACAGCCTAGCGGCTGCCGGGTTGGCCTCGGCGAACTGCTTGTTGGCGACGATGTGCATGGTGTTGACCGGGAAGCCATAGTTCTTGCCGTTCGGCAGCCGGGTCTTGGCCGCATCAGGGCCATCGGCGGGCACCTCCAGCCACACCACGTCCTTGCCCGGCACCAGCTCGCTGCTGAGCCAGTAGGGGGTCCAGGTGTAGTAGAGCACCGGCTTGCCGGCCTGGTAACGGGCACGGGTATCGGCGATCAGCGCCGCGTAATTGCCCTGCTTGTGGGTGACGGTCGGGGTCAGGCCAAAGCCGGCCAGATGACGGTTGATCGCCTCTTCGCAGCCCCAGCCCGGGTTGCAGCCCACCAGATCGGCCTTGCCGTCGCCATCGCCGTCAAACAGCGCCGCCAGCTTGGGATCCTTGAGCTGACCCAGGTTGGTGATGCCGTACTGGGTCGCGGTCTGCTTGTCGATGAGATAGCCCTGGGCGGCCCCGGCCACATAGGTGCCCTCACGGAAGAACACCTTGTCACCTCCCGCCTGCTCATACTTGTTGTTTTGCAGCGGTATCCAGTTGAAGGCGAGGAAGGTGCCATCCCCCTGCGCCACCGAGGCGTAGGCCACGTTGTAATCCACCTCCTGAGCCGGCTGGACGTCATAGCCGAGGCGCGCCATCAGCTTGCTCACCAGCAGGGTCTGAAAGCTCTCCTCCGGCAACGAGCTCTGCAGGGGCTGGACGCGCACGCCCTCCCCCGGCAGCTCGGTGCTGGCCATGGCGAGCGGACCGAGCAGTTGGGAGCTCAACAGCAGGGAACCCAGGGTCAGCGTCTTGGTGATAAGCCTCATGCATTTACTCCTTTGTAATCGATTGACTTGTCGCGGCCGAGCAGGCGCAGCAGCAGGGCGGCGGGGCCGCGTTGATACCAGCGGCCGCTACGGCTGCGATCCGGCTGTCCCATCGCCTGGGTCAGGCGGTCGAGCACGATGGCCAGCAGCACGATGCCGAGGCCGCCGATGGAGGCGAGCCCCATGTCGAGCCGGCCGATGCCGCGCAGCACCATCTGGCCGAGGCCACCCACCGCGATCATGGAGGCGATCACCACCATGGAGAGCGCCAGCATCAGGGTCTGGTTGACCCCGGCCATGATGGTGGGCATGGCAAGCGGCAGCTGTACCTTGAACAGCAGCTGAGAGGGGCTGGCACCGAACGAGTGGGCCGCCTCCACCAGATCGGCGGGCACCTGACGAATGCCCAGCATGGTGAGCCGGATCATCGGCGGCAGCGCGAAGATGACGGTCACCACCACCCCGGGCACGTTGCCGATGCCGAACAGCATGACGATGGGAATGAGGTAGACGAAGGCCGGAGTGGTCTGCATCGCATCCAGCAGCGGCCGGGTCCAGCGCGACAGCCGCTCGCTCCTCGCCAGCAGGATGCCGACCGGCAGCCCGATCAGCACGCAGAAGAACAGCGAGGTCAGCACCAGCGACAGGGTCACCATGGCATCGGACCAGGCGCCGATCAGCCCCACCACCACCAGTGAGAACAGGGTTCCCAGCGCCATGCGACCATTCACCAGTTGCCAGGCGATCAGGGTCAGCAGGCCGATCATCAGGGTGGAGGGCACCGTCTGCAACAGATGGGTAATGCCGCCCAGCGCCAGCTCCACCGGTGCTCGGATCAGCTGAAACACGGGACGCAGGTTGTCGACCAGCCAGCCGATGCCGCCCTCGACCCAGCTATCCAGCGGCACCAGCGCCTGCTGGAAGGGATCCAGCCAGTCGACGGCGGCGGTAGTGTCGACCGCCTCGATCTGGTTCTGCCAGTCGGTCGCCTCAGTGTCGGTACTGCCCCAGGGATCGGCAACCTCGGTGGCGGCCGCACTGGCCCCCCAGGGGTCGACCGCAGCCTCATCGGCACGCAGGGAGGGGCTCGCCAGCAGCACCAGGGCCAGCAGCCCGCTCAGTAAAAAATGGGGATTCATCCGCTTCATGCCGGGGTACTCCTGTCCAGGGTGTTCAGCAGGTTGGCCTTGGAGATGAGGCCCAAGTAAGTGCCATCCTCCTCGACCACGGGCACCTGACAGGGGGCGGCCGCCACCTGGCTGATCAGTTCGTTGAGAGCGGTGTCCGCCAGAATGGGCTGGATGTCCGCCAGCAGCGCCTGCTCCAGGCTGCCTTTGGCCCTGACCGCCTGACCGAGCGACTCCACCGAGACGACCCCGATGAAGCGGCGCCGGCGATCCACCACGTAACCGAACTCCCGCTCCTGCTCCTTGAGCTGGCGCAAGGCGTTGCCCGGCCCGTCGGTGGTGTGTTTCTTGATGAGCGGCATCTGCTTGCGGCTGGCCACGTCGCGGGCGCTGAACACGTTGGCCAGATCCACCCCGCGAAAGAAGGCGCGCACATAGTCGTTGGCGGGCTGGTTGAGGATCTCGTCCGGGGTGCCGACCTGCACCAGCTGGCCGTCCTGCATGATGGCGATGCGATCGCCGATGCGCATCGCCTCGTCCAGATCGTGAGAGATGAAGACGATGGTGCGCTGCTGGCTGGCCTGCAGCTTGAGCAGCTCGTCCTGCATCTCGGTGCGGATCAGCGGATCCAGCGCGGAGAAAGCCTCGTCCATCAGCAAGATGTCGGGGTCGTTGGCCAGCGCGCGGGCCAGGCCGACCCGCTGCTTCATGCCGCCGGAGAGGGCATCGGGGAAGGCATCGATCCACTGACCCAGCCCCACCTGATGGAGCGCCTGACAGGCGCTCTGCTGGCGCTCCGCCAGCGGCACACCGGCCAGCTCCAGCCCAAAGGCGGTGTTTTCCAGCACGCTCAGGTGCGGCATCAGGGCGAAGGACTGGAATACCATGCTGATCTTCTTGCGGCGCACCTGACGCAGTTCACTGTCGGAGATGGCGGCAATATCCTCGCCATCGATCAGCACCTGGCCGCGGGTTGGCTCGATCAGCCGGTTGAAGAGACGCACCAGGGTGGATTTGCCAGAGCCGGAGAGGCCCATCACCACGAAGATCTCCCCTTCGTCGATGGCCAGATTGACATCCTGGACCCCCAGGGTCTGCCCGGTTTTTTGCAGGATGCTGGCGCGGTCATGCCCTTTCGCCAGCAATTTGAACGCTTTTTCCGGCTGATCGCCGAAGATTTTGTAGAGTGATTTAACCTCGAGTTTGACTGTCATACTGTCCTTTTTTCATGGTCGACATCTTGGTGATTAACCTGCCGAACGCGAACCAATTGTTTTTTACACTAAGCAATTAACAACCAAAACAAAAGAACCAATAGAGTCCCCAAAAACAAACTACAAAATAAACCATTGATTTTAAAAAGTTATTTTTATCAATAAAAACCGAACAAAGCCTGGCTTTATCCATAAAATTTTCCATATAAAACGAAGATGCACTGGGAAAAGTCATTCAAAAACAATCAAAAAAGCGCAATAAAATGCAGGTTAATGACGGTAACTGTGTAACGCGCCATCCAGATAATCGACAACGACCAAATAATTACATATCTAACTATTTATTGGTCGCAATGAGGACAGATTGGGGGACAAGAAAAGGAGCTGAGGAGGGAGGCTAAAGGAGTATTCACCCGCCACGATGAGATCGCCGCAGCCACCTCTGGACTATCGGCCTGCTGGCACGGAACTTCTGGCAAATAGCCCGTGCGAAAAAAGCCCCTTGTGCAACACAAGGGGCTTTTTCGTGGCTATCGGTTAGCACATGCCATGATTCAGCGGCGCTGCCAGGTCTCGAATCGGTAGGGGTGCGGGTTCTTTTCATCGGCAGGGTGGCTCTCACAATCAACGCGTTGCCACTGACCATCGTCAAAAGCAGGGAAGCGGGTATCCCCCTCCACCGCCAGATCGATTTGCGTCAGATAGAGGCAATCCGCGCTCGGCAACATCTCGGCATAGAGATGACCGCCACCAATCACCATCAACTCCTCCACCGAGCTGCCTGCCAACAGCGCTAGCGCCGCCTCGACGGAGCCCACCACCTCAATGCCCTCGGCCTGATAACCGGGATTGCGGCTGATCACCAGATTGCGCCGTCCGGGCAGCGGCCGACCAATGGACTCGAAGGTTTTGCGCCCCATCAATACCGGTTTACCGAGGGTGACACGCTTGAAGTGAGCCAGATCGGCAGGCAGATGCCAGGGCATCTGGTTGTCCTTGCCGATCACCCTGTCGTGGGCCATGGCGGCAATCATGGAAATCTTCATTGGGCCTCTCACCGTCTGTCAGATTATGGGGCGGTTACGGTACACGACCAGAGAGGGGATCGCCAAACCGAAACTGAGGGCACCGACGATAAAGAGCGCCTTGAGGCCGTTCTCCACCGCACTCTGGATTAACTCCATGGTCACGCCGTTGATGTTGAGCTCTACCACCGCAATCATGGTTTTGAACGCATAACTGCCCGGGATCATCGGAATAATCGAGGCAACGCTGAACACCGGACGCGGCGCCAGCAGACGGCGAGACCAGTAGACGCAGACAAAGCCGACCGTGGTCGCCGCCGCCAGCGTCGCCCACTCAATGGGCATGCCATAGTGTATGAGCAAGGTACGCAAGCTGTGAGCCAGCGCCCCCCCCATGGCACAGTACTTCAACATCCGCGGTGGCACGTTGAACAGCATGGCAAACCCCACCGCCGGAATGGAGGACCAGAAGGCATCCTTGGCCAGTAGCCAGAGCAAATCCATCATACTTTCCACCCCCAGATCCCCGTGACCGACATGGCCAAAATGATACCTATGGCGGCGCTGATGGTCAGCAGGGTCGCAGTCCCCCAGCGGGCCAAGCCCATGTTGAAGTAGCCCTTCACCATGTCGGAGACCGCATTGATCAGCGGAAAGCCCGGCACCAGCAGCAGCACGCTGGCCGCCATGGCGAGATAGGGCTGGTCACCCCAGTTAAAAAAGGTGGCGCTGGAGGAGAGCAAGGTGGCAATAAAGCCGGTGGCGGCAAAGTTGATGAGCGGGCTATGGTGATGGCGGGCCATCAGTTGGCGCACCCGCATCGCCACGGCAGACGAGAAACAGGTCACCAGGAAAATGGGCCAGTCACCGCCAAACAGCAGGCTAAAGGCACCACAGGAGAGCCCCACCATGGGGACCACCAGCCAAGGGTGATAGTGAAAGGGGACGATGGCCTCGAGGCGCTGGCGCACTTCACGGGCACCGATCAGCTCTTTCTCCGCCATGATGCAGATCCGCTGGATCTCGCACACCACCTGCATATTGATGCCATGTTCGCGCACCCGCCGGGTAGTAGTAACACAGCCCCCCTGATAGAGACTGGTGAGCACGATGGCACTGGAAGAGATGGCCATTTCGACGCTCTCCAGCCCCAGCGCCATCCCCAGCCGCACCGTGGTCTGCTCGATGATCCGGCTCTCCGCCCCGAACTGGGCCAACATCTGACCCACCTTGACGATAATGCGGGTGATCTCTGTCTGTTGCTCCCGCGACAACACCCGTCTTGGTGTGATACTTCTCATAATCCCTTCGAGTCGTAGCAATAAAAATTTCGGCCATATTAGCCTAACTTTTACCGTTATTCATCCACCCCTATCACAACCTGACTAATTAGTTATTACAAGAAAGAGAAAAGAAATTACATCACAAACACATTACGACTAACATTAAAAACCATAACAATCAGGTCGCCAGCAATTCCCTTTATCATGGCTTCACCGATTTGGCTGAAATATCAACCAAGGGGGGTTATTGCAGATTATTTGCGACGTCGATAGTCCGCCAGATGGATTATTTTACCACTGCCATCGCTTTCAGGCGGAGGGTCCCCCTCTTCCCTGAACTGGCTCATTTCGCTGCGCATCAAATAAAAAGATTCCCGCATCATGTTGGTAATCCGGATACAGCTATCAAGATTGTTTTTCGCCAGCCGGCGCTGACCATCAATCTTGAACTGCAACCCGCGCAGACGGCGCTGCTGATCGGGGCTCGCACGGGCCATCAACTGGTCGATCTGCTGCTCCAGAATCGCATCCAGCCGGGAGGGCTCACTCGCAGCCAACTCCTTCAGGGTGTCAAAATCAGGCAACTCCATATGCCCTCCTTGGCGACTATTGCTGGCAACACACTGCGGTACCACACCATCACGTCCCAGCCATATAAATCTGTATATACGACGCGGCTAAAAAGGGTTCAATCCATCCACTGGCGACTAAACCGGACAATGGTCACTACGAGGGTGTCTATCTATTTTAATTGTGTTTGGAAACAAGCGATTGTTTTTAATTCATGCGAGATAAAACACTTATACATTTTAGGTTGTGATTTTCTGTTTTTTATTGCAAATAAAAATCTAGGTGGCCTTATTTTTGCTTCATTCGACACTTTATTCTTTCCTCACCGACCCGCGTCATCTCCTGACGGTTTAACATATCTCACTGATTATGTTATTTTAATTGCCACTTTTATCGGACATTCAAGAGCAGACCATGAGCAAGGCAAAAATCGGTATCGTCACCGTCAGCGATCGCGCCAGCGCGGGCATCTATGAAGACCTCTCCGGCAAGGCCATCATCGACACCCTGAACGCCTATCTGACCTCGGAGTGGGAACCTGTCTATCAGGTGATCCCCGATGAGCAGGAGCAGATTGAAGCGACCCTGATCCGGCTGGCGGATGAGGAACAGTGTTGCCTCATCGTCACCACAGGCGGCACCGGCCCGGCCAAGCGGGATGTCACGCCGGAAGCGACCGAAGCGGTATGTGATCGCATGATGCCGGGCTTTGGCGAGCTGATGCGGGCCGAATCCCTCAAGTTTGTGCCGACCGCCATTCTGTCACGCCAGACTGCCGGACTGCGCGACGATACCCTGATCGTCAATCTGCCGGGCAAGCCCAAATCGATCCGCGAGTGTCTGGATGCAGTATTCCCCGCCATCCCCTACTGCATCGATTTGATGGAAGGGCCGTATCTTGAGTGCGATGAAAGCGTCATCAAGCCATTTCGGCCGAAAAAATAGCAAACCCGACCATAAAAAATAGTGGCGAGCCACGGCTCGCCATTATTTTTAACTCATCTGTCTGCGCAGAAAAACCGCATCACTTATTTGCGGCCGAATACTTTTACACCCGCTTTGCTGCGCTCTGAATTACCGTACACTTCGATTTTTTTCACACAACGGCGCGAGCCCAGTGATTTCCACTCGGTCTCTTTATCACTGCTCATTTCCCGATCGAAACGAATGGTCTTGGTACGATCACCGCCATAGGTCACCACCACCCGATCCAGGGTCAAATCACGCTCCGCCTTCACCTTGATATATTTGGTCTGACGGCAAATCACCAAAGGAATTGTCGCACCATGATCACCGGCTCCCAGTAAAATAGTCCGCCCCAGCGTGAACTGATCGTCACCGGCATGGCTGGCTGACGCCACCACCAGCAAGACACCACCCAGCAAGCTGCGTGCAGAAAAACGGGAATTCCAGATAGACATCAAGGACATAACACCTCCAATAAAAAATGGAGTGTGATGATAAGGGTTAAACCATAACGGAAGCTGTATCACGACTGAATTTGCTGCGAATGTGCGGGGATAAACAGAGGAACAGCGCGAATTTTCGGCGAAAATGAGAAGAGCCGCAGATAGCGGCCCTTGCGGCAAGAGAGCGCTTAGCGCTCCATGATTTGGGTCACGTCATCTTTCTTGATCATCACCTCGCGCCCTTCATGATCGTAATAGCGATACATGCCGGTACTCTCATCCAGCTTGGGTTTGCTCTCTGTGGTGATCATCTTGCCATCCTTGGTGCTCATGATGTATTGGGAGCTGCATGCCACCAGCCCCAGGGCGCACACCAGGATCATCATCAGTTTTTTCATTGCGGCCTCTTCTGCGATCATCCTCACCACGAGGATGTTTCTTGAAGCCTAGTTCAATCGCACGGCACGGGATGGCGGGATGAGCAAAGCGGGATCGCCGTCAATAATCAGCGACTTAGCCTAGTTATCTGGCCGGGTGGCGAGCGCAATGAAAAAGGCCGGACATCTCTGTCCGGCCTCTTCTTTTCAGCGCAAGAGCGCAATCATGACTTGGCAGGCTGACGCTCACCGGTCACGGTCGGGTTCTTGGGATCGGAACTCCACTCGTACCAACCGCCGTCGTAGACGCTGATCTGTTTCCAGTCCATCAGCCACGCGTAGAAGAAGGCCTCGGAGGCGCGCCAGCCGGTACCGCAGTAGAACGCAGCCTGCTGAGTTGGCTCGATATTCCACTGCTCCCACATGGCGAGGATCTCGCGGGCCGGCTTCATGGTGCCGTCCGGGTTGTGGAAATCGCTCATGCTGTTGGCATCCACCCCGCCGTGACCCCACTTGGCCCCCGGGATATCGCCCTTTGGCTTGATGTAGCTGTAACCTGAGGTGTTGCCGACAAACTCGTCCCAGGTACGCACGCTGACCAGTGCGCTATCGGGCTGCTTGAGCAACTCTTTCGCCTGACTTAACGTGGTGTAGTACTCAGGGTGAGCGGGAATGGCCACGCCAAACTCCTTCACCGGCTCATATTTGTTGGGCAGACCCGTTTCGGTACGCAGGTGCTGGATAAACCAGGCATCCAGACCACCGTCCAGCAGGCGTACATCTTTCACCCCCGCATACATCATCAGGTGCGCGGCACGGGCAGCCGCCATGGTGTTGCGACCATAGAGGATGACGGTGGTGTCGTGACGGATGCCGTTATCCAGCAGCAGCTTCTTGAGCGCTTCGTCAGAGACCTTGTTCCACAGCGGCTCCTCTTCGAGGCTGTTGGTATCGATATATCCGGCCCCCGGGATGTGGCTGATGAGGTAGGCCTTGGGTGAACCCCAATCCACTTCAAACAGCTTCCAGTCACCCTTGGGCGCAGCGGCAACCGGCTTGCCCTCTTGCAGATCCGCCAACCAGCGCGGATAGACCAGCTGCTGCCAGCGTGCCAGCGACTCGCGCGGTGCGGCTTGCCACCCTTGCAGCTCGAACAGCTGCTTGATCCCCTGCTTGCGCAGCAGACGGGCCACCTCGGCCACTTCGCGGGACGCGCCGTAGAGGGCAACCGGACGATCGGCCTTCAGCCCCTTGATCTCGAGCGCCTTTGGCCACTCTTCATCGCTGTATTTCCACTCGGCAGAGAGGTTCTCGGCGCCCGCCACATGGCCGCCCTGCTTCTCCCCTTCCATCGGCCACCCCTGATAGAAGTAGCTGGCGCGGGTATCCAGGATGACAGCCTGTTTGGCCTTGGCATCGGCCAGCGAGAGCGGTGGCAACTCCCCTGCCACGGCGGGCAGGGCACACCAGAGCAGTAAGGTCGCCAGCGCGGCCTGCAGGAAGCGAAGATGTCGTTTCATGGTGATTTCTCGATTCATAGTGAACAAGGTTAAAAAATGGAGCGACCCAGCCGCTCGGCCAGCAGCTCCAGCGCCGCCGTGCCCGCCAGCGAGTTACCGGCTTTGTTAAGCTCCGGCGACCAGACACAGACGCAGAGCTCGCCCGGGATCAGGGCGATGATACCGCCGCCGACACCCGATTTGCCCGGCATGCCGACACGATAGGCAAAATCGCCCGCCTCATCATAGAGACCGCAGGTGGCGAGCAAGGCGTTGACCTGTTTGGTGGTGCGGGCGGGCAGCAGCGGCACGCTCTCACCCAGTGGCACACCACGGTTGGCCAGATAGATGAATGCCCGCGCCAGATCGACGCAGCTCATGCGAATGGCACAGGCATTGAAGTAGCTTTGCAGCACCTTGTCCACTTCGTTTTCGAAGTTGCCATAGGCCTTCATCAGATAGGCGATGGCGGCGTTGCGGGCAGAGTGCTGATATTCGGAGCGGGCGACCACCTGATCCGCCATGATGGCCGGATTGCCGGAAAGACGGCGCACCAGCTCGAGGGTACGCTGACGCGGCGCAGTGAGGCGGGTCTCCAGCAGATCGCTCACCACCAGCGCCCCGGCATTGATAAAGGGGTTGCGGGGGATCCCCTGCTCGAACTCGAGCTGCACCAACGAGTTGAAGGGCTGGCCGGAGGGCTCCTTGCCAACCCGGGCCCAGATCTCCTCCTCCTGATAGAGGGTGAGTGCCAGGGTCAGGCTCAGGGCCTTGGAGATACTCTGGATGGAGAAGGGTTCAAAAGCGTCACCGGCGGTGAACAGCTCCCCCTCGACGGTACAGACTGCGATACCGAGCCGATCGGCCGGTACCTGAGCCAGTGCCGGAATGTAGTCGGCCACCTTGCCTTGTCCCAGCAACGGGCGCACCTCTTCAAGGATGCTGGCCAGTAATTCGGATGACAACACCATAAGCAATAAGCGATTCCATGACTAAAACAGCGTTGGAGATCCCATCCCCACTGACAAAAATCCCGCCAGCGGCGGGATTTTTCAGTTACCCACAACAAGGCGCCAGATGCGGCAGCCTTGTATCAGGCCGGTTCACCGTACCAGAGGTCGAACAGCTCGGTAACGACCACGGCTTCCATCCCCTTGCCTTCCAGCCAGGATTTGACGGCAGCGCGGTCTTCTTCGGTACACTTGCCCAGTTGCTGGGTGCAGATCATCCCTTCCCAGGCCAGGTGACCGGAGCCGGCAAAAGCCAGTTTGCGGGGTTCAACAACCTCATCGATCATCGCATCGACTACCGCATCGATGGTCTCTTCGGCAGTGCCGACCGGGAAGTTGAAACTGATGTCGAAACCCATTTCCTGGAATTCATCGACGCGCAGTTTCTTGCGCAGGCGGCGGCTACGATTGGCCATGATAGCTCCTCAAGTTAGTTGATACGCTAGGTGTGTTGACGTGCCAGCTTAGCTGACACGCTTGAAAATCAGATCCCAAACCCCGTGGCCGAGACGGTGGCCACGTTGTTCAAATTTGGTCAGCGGACGCCAGTCAGGGCGCGGCACCCAGTTACCGGAAGCAGAGGTGTTCTCGTAACCCTCGGCGGCGCTCATCACTTCCAGCATGTGCTCTGCATAGTTTTCCCAGTCGGTCGCCATGTGGAACACGCCACCGATGGCCAGCTTCTGGCGAATATCCTGAGCAAACGCAGGCTGTACGATGCGACGCTTGTGGTGACGGCTCTTGTGCCAGGGATCCGGGAAGAAGAGCTGCAGGCAGGAGAGTGAACCGTTCGGGATCATGTGCTCCAGCACTTCGACTGCGTCGTGACAAATGACCTTGAGATTGGTGACGCCCGCTTCCTGCGCGCTGCCCAGACAGGCCCCCACGCCCGGGGTGTGCACTTCAATACCGATGAAGTTCTTCTCGGGGGCATTCCTGGCCATCTCGACCAAAGAGGCGCCCATGCCAAAACCGATCTCCAGCACCACAGGAGCTTCACGGCCAAACAGCGCGACCAGATCGAGCTGCTTTGGCTCGAAATCGATGCCCATGACCGGCCAGAGCTCTTCCAGGGCCTTCTCCTGCCCTTTGGTCAGGCGGCCTTCGCGACGGACAAAGCTGCGGATCTTGCGCATGAACTTGCCGTCTTCGTTAAATACATCTTGGGTCACAGGCATAATGGTCTCGTTATTTCATCAATCCGGGTAATACATCTTGTGTCCGATCCCGAGCGGGACCGCTCGCGGCTCGGCATTTCATCGACCCGCGAAAACAGGGGAGCGAATTATCCCAAGATAGGCCCAAGGCGCAAGTGTTTCACGAAACAAATCCCTCATCTCTCACCAATTCATCTATAACGGTTGACAAATGCCGACCCGTTCACAGAATCGGTCACGCGTCGAGTGCATGCTGCCTGCGCAAATAAAACCATACACAACAAAGGATTGCAGTATGAAATACACAGCATTGGCGTTTGCCATCACCGCTTTGCTTGCGGGGTGCAACACATCAACAAATGACTCGCAAGCTCCTGCCGCCGCCGAGCAAGCCTATGAGTATCTGGTGCAGTTGAGTTCAACCGCAGAAGGGATTGGCGCACGCCCCACGGGGACAGAGGCAGAAACTCGTGCCGCGGCCTGGATCCAGGACCATCTGACCGGTTGGGGCTACGATGTGCAACGCCAGCCCTTCACCTACACCAAAAATGGCGCCAGTAAAAACTCCCAAAACCTGATCGCAGAGCTCAAGGGTAAGAGTGACAAGGTGATCCTGATCGGCGCCCACTACGACAGCACAGGTGACAAGAAAGGCTCTGAAGGGGCCACCGACAACGGCGCTGGCGTCGCGGCCCTGCTGGCAGTGGCGGAGGAGCTTAAAGGACAAACCTTGCCCTACACGGTTCGCTTTGCATTCTTCGGCGCGGAGGAGAACGGTCTCAACGGTTCCAAAGCCTATGCCGCCAGCCTCGACAGCACCGCCGTCGCCAAGCTGCTGGCGATGGTGAACTACGACACCATCGCCGGGGGCGACATCGTCTACGTCCACTCAGCCCACTCGGACGTCGCCGAATACAACTGCGCCGATCCGAGCCGCTACAGCTTCGATCCCAAGGTGCGGGATCGCCTCCTCACCCTCTCCAAACAGACAGCGACCCCATTTGCCATTCATCCCAGCTACAGCGGTTATCCGGAAGGGGAGACCGGCAGCTGGTCAGATCACGCCCCCTTTGCCTGCCTGGGGGTGCCGATCGCCTACGTTGAAGCGACCAACTTCACCATCAACGGTGCAGATGGCTACGACGGCTACTCCCAAAGTACCAATCCCGCACTATGGGATTGCTACGACGATGCCACCAAGAGCGCCTGCGATCGTGACAGCGAAACCCAGTGGGGAAAAATCTGGCACACCCAGTATGACCGCCTCGACAAGATGGCGGAACTATTCCCAGGCAGAGTAGAAAGCCAACTTGGCGCCAACACCGACCTGATGATCCGCTTCCTCAAGGAACCGGGTTTGTAAGGTCAGTTGCTTTTCAACAAAACAAGATCGCCCCAACTCAATGCATTGTCGCCACACAGACAGGTAAAATTCGGGCAGGTGCCAAACCTGCCCTTTTTGGGCGATTTTTGTGACAATCATTGCCTCATTTCTGAAATCTGATACAAACGGATAACCTGGCGGTCGAATGGAGCGACCGCCCACATGCCGAGAGAATTGTCTATGCAGCCGTTTTTTGCCCAGCGCTTCGAGAAAGTCGAACCTTCCTTTATCCGTGAAATCCTCAAAGTTGCCGCCAATCCGGAGATCATCTCCTTCGCCGGTGGCCTGCCCAACCCCCATCTGTTTCCGGTCAAGGCGATCGATCAGGCCTGTCAGGATGTACTGCGCGAGCAAGGGGCTGCCGCCCTGCAATATGCGGCGACAGAGGGCTTCGCTCCACTGCGCCAGTATATTGCCGACCGCTATCTGGCCCGCCACGGCATGCAGGTCAATCCGGACAACATCCTCATTACCAGCGGCTCCCAGCAGGCGCTGGATCTGCTGGGCAAGGTACTGATCGACGAGGGACAGGATCTCATTATTGAAGAGCCAGGTTACCTTGGCGCCATCCAGGCCTTCTCTGTCTACCAACCCACCTTCAAGCCAATTACCCTCGGCGAAGCTGGACTGGATCTGGCGGCGCTGGATGCGTTGCTGGCAAACGGCTCAAATGCCAAGCTGCTCTACGGCGTGCCCAATTTCCAGAACCCGAGCGGCGTCTCCTACAGCCGTGCCAATCGCGAGGCGCTAGCCGAACGACTGGTCAACCACGAGCTGTTGATGGTGGAAGATGACCCCTACGGCGAGCTGCGTTTCGAAGGGGAACATCTGCCCCCGATTGCCAAGCTGGCGCCAAACAATACCGTGCTGCTCGGCTCCTTCTCGAAAACCGTGGTGCCCGCCTTCCGTCTGGGCTGGATGCTGGTGCCGGAGTGGCTGCGCAAGAAGGTGACTATCGCCAAACAGGCCACCGACCTGCACAGCAACGCCTTCAGCCAGCAGGTGCTGCACCGCTTCCTGACCGACAATTCACTGGATGCCCATCTGGAGAAGATCAAGGAGATCTATGGTCGCCAGCGTGCCGCCATGGAAGCCGCGCTTGCCCGTCACTGCCCGCCCGGCGTCAGCTACACCAGACCCGAAGGGGGCATGTTCCTCTGGCTGACCCTGCCTGACCACATCAGTGCCATGGCGCTGTTTGACGAGGCGATCAAGGAGAAGGTGGCCTTCGTACCCGGCGCCCCCTTCTACGTGCGCCCAGAGATCAAGAACACCTTGCGTCTGAGCTTCTCCTGCGTCGATGAAGCGACCATCGAGGAGGGGGTCAAACGCTTGGCCCGCGCCCTCCAGCGCATGCTCTGATCGCCCAAGCCAAACCGTATCAACAAAAAACCAGCGAGCATCGCTGGTTTTTTTATGTCCTCAACGCAACCCATCAGCCAAACAGGGTCTTGCAAAACTGCTTCATCGGGATGGGACGGCCATAGAGATACCCTTGCAAATAATCAACATGGCGAGTCCGCAGGTAGTCCGACTGCACCTCAGTCTCCACCCCTTCCGCAACCAGCTTCAAACCCAGCCGGGTTGCAAGATCGATCACATTCTCGACGATATGGCTGGAAAGGGCATCAGACCCGATCATTCCGACAAAGCTCTGATCGATCTTGAGCGCATCTACCTGGAACTGCTGCAGATAAGTCAGGCTGGAGTGGCCGGTACCAAAGTCATCGATGGCGATCATGACTCCCAACTGACGCAATTCAGCAAACAGCTTGTCGGTCGTCTCGTCCGCAACAATCAGCTCCCGTTCGGTCAGCTCCAGCACCAACTTGACGGGGTTATCCTTGAAGGCGTTGATAAAATCCCTGCAGTCGGTCACCAAGCTCAAATCCTTGCAGTGACTGGCACAAATGTTGAAACCGAAATGAAATCCGGCTGGCAACTTGCGGGCATCAGGGGAGAAATAGTCGCGCACCTGAGTCATCAGCAGGCTGGTCATGGGCACGATCAACCCGCTATCTTCCGCCAGCGGAATAAAGCGATCCGGCGAGATCATCCCCTGCTTGGGATGTTGCCAGCGCATCAGCACCTCACAGCCATGCCATCGCTCATCCTCACCGGAAACCACCGGCTGCAGGTAGGGGATAAACTCCTCCTCGATCAACGCCCGCTTGAGCTCCTCTGATGGTGAGCGGCTACGCCCCATCAGCCTGAAGGAACCGATCCCGACCAGCAAGGCCAGCAGAGGATAGAGCACGATACTGCCTGCGGAGTGGCGCCAAGCGTGGATCAGATAATCATGGTTAGTGACCTGAGTGGCTACCTGGTAAGGGAAACTGGCTGACCGATAGGATAGATACCCCTCTTCCGTAGCAGAAGGGGCGGGCCCCATCTGGCCCGAACCAAACAGCGCCGTATTTCCCACCACCAGGGCAATCCGTGAATTCTTGCTGGAGATATCCAGGGTATTGCGCAGGTAGTACCCATCTACCACGATCAATACACTCCCCTTGTCTGTCTGGTGACGCAGCACGATCAAGGGGCGATCCGGTGTGACCTCATTACCCGGTAGCAGTTGTAGCCTGCCTTCCACATAGATGTCCGGATTGAAGAGACCATCGTAGTCACCATAGAGCGAGGTGCAGTAGATGTGGCTACCAATAGCCAGATTGGCGGAACGCACATCGGGTACCGTAGTCACCTGCTCGCGCAACCGCTGTGCCGCCTCCTGGCAGGGGTGACCCAGCATCCCCTCCAAATTGATGGCTGCTTGCCGAGCATGATTGAAGGTCCTGTCGAACATCTCCATAGCCCGCTGCAAACGAGACTCCGCATCCCGCTCTATCTCCGAAACAGTTTGCCAGATGATGGCAGCCCCCCCCAGCAGCAGGATCCCCACCCCAATCAACAGCGACACCAGAAGCCGCTTGTAGAGCTGACGAAGTTTCAATCGACGAAATGGCATGCGGCCTCTTTATTGTGCAAGTCGGGGGACAGCCCGGATGGAAGGCGACAAGGATCGCAATGACTTCGATGGAGCAAAATAACCACCCGACAGAAATCAATCAGTTAACGCTATTATTCCACACCTGGCGGCAAATCAGCGGCACGGTTAACACAGTTGAGTTGCTCATCACATACTCTGCGACCCTGCTTGTTGATCCAGAATCAGCCAATTAGAGTAGAGCAAAAGGGAGCAGGAGTGTGCAGCATGAAAATTCTGATTACCGGCGGAACAGGCTTTATCGGCCGCAAGCTGGTTGCCCATCTCAAGGTCAATCACGAGGTCGTGGTATTGAGCAGGCAGGGGAGCCGCGCATACTCCCTGCTGGGTCACGATATCAAGGTATTGGATAACCTAGACCGACTCGATGACCTCAATGACGTGGACGCCGTGATCAATCTGGCGGGTGAACCCATTGCCGCCGGGCGCTGGAGCGAGTCGCGCAAACAACTGCTCTGCGATAGCCGCTGGCTGCTGACCGAACAGCTGGTGGATCTCATCAAACTCTCCAGCACACCGCCCAAGGTGCTGATCAACGCCTCCGCCATCGGCTGGTATGGCAAACAGGGTACCGAAACCCTCGACGAGCAGTGCAGCTCTCCCCACGACGAGTTTACCCACCAGCTCTGCCAGCAATGGGAAACCCTGGCGCAGGAGGCCCAGAGCAGCCAGACCCGAGTCTGTATCGTACGAATCGGACTGGTACTCGGCATGGAGGGAGGCGCGCTACCCAAAATGCTCCCCCCCTACCGACTCGGCCTCGGCGGCCCCATGGGCTCGGGCAAACAGATAATGAGCTGGATCCATGTGCAGGATCTGGTACGCGCCATGCTGTTCTTGCTGGAGCACGAAGAGTGCGGCGGCATCTTCAACGGAACGGCGCCCCATCCGGTCAGCAATCGGGAGTTCAGCGAGACGCTGGCCGCTACCCTGCACCGACCGCACTTCTTCTTCGTTCCCGCCCCCCTGTTGCAACTGGTGATGGGGGAAGCGGCAGATCTGCTGCTGACCGGACAAAAGGTGATACCAACAAGGCTGCAACAGGCCGGTTTTCACTTCAGCTATCCCGAACTGCCTAGTGCCCTCGCCAATCTGCTGCGCGAGCCCCGTTAACCGATGCCAGCTCTCTGATCCTGTTCATCAATACCTCGCATAGCAAGCAGCCCGACCAATGGCCGGGCTGCTTGCTTATTGTTTGCACCTTGTGTGCATCGGCTCACGCTGGCGGGATTACAACAATCCCTGACCCAGACCCCGCAGCCGATCGCTCAGGGTGCCAGCCAGCAGCTGGCGCTGCATTCCCTGCCCCGCCAGCGTCACCAGCAGCGCCCCCAGCGTCGGCAGACCAAGCCAGATGGCCCAGTGGAACTGCCACTGCCCCTCGAACCACCACCACTGCAGGCCAAAGGAGCAGAGCTCCACCACCATGGCGGCACAGAGCCCCGCCAGCGCACCACTGGCCACCAGCTCCCAGCGCAGCATCTTCCTGAGCAGATCGCTGCTGGCACCCAGAGTGCGCATCAGCAACAGCTCGCGCCGACGCTGAGCCATGCTGGCCTGTGTCTGGGTCAGCAGCACCAGCAGAGCCGCCACCGTCACCAGCCCCAGCATCAACGCCAGTGCCCGGCTCACCTGCTCCGATACCTGCGTAAGCCGCGCAATCAGGTCATCCACATCGATAAGGCTCACCGTGGGGTGGCGGCGAATAAGCTCCACCTCGGCAGTGCGCCCAACCTCGGGCAACCGGTAGCTGCCAAGCCAGGTGCGGGAGAAGGGTGCCAGCAGATCCCCGGAGAAGATCATGTAGAAGTTGGGGCGCATATTGTCCCACTTGATGCTGCGCAGACTGGTAACCCTGGCGCCGAAACTGCGACCCTCGATGGTAAAGGCGAGCATGTCCCCCAGCTTGATATCGAGTCGCTTGGCCAACTCGCTATCCACCGACACCTCGCCGGGCCCGGCGAGCCATTTCCCGGCCACCAGCTTGTTGTCGATTGGCAGGGTGGCGGTGGTAGTGAAGTTGAGCTCCCGATCGACCCCCTCGCGGCCACTGCTGGCCCCCTCGCCCACCGCCTCACCGGCGATATGGGTCAGCCTGCCGCGCACCATGGGGTAGAAGTCGGAGGTGGTGGCCCCGGCTGCCGCCAGCTCGCTCAGGATCCCCTCCCGCTCATTCTCGGCCACATTGACCAGAAAACGGTTGGGTGCATCGACGGGAAGACGAGCCGAAAACTCATCCAGCAGATCGACCCTTGCCGCCCAGAGCAAGCCAAACAGCATCAATGCCAGCGCAAAGCCCGCCAGCTGGAACAGGCCGCTGCTGCGCTCGCGCGACAGGTGGGCCAGCGCCAACCGCAAGGCATGAGGCCCGTTCACGTTTGCTCCCAGCCGCAACATCAGCGCCGCCAGCAGGGCCAGCAGCCCCATCAGCAAGCCCATGCCACCCACCAGACCCAGCGCCAGCCGCACATCGGCGGTAAAGCCCCAAACCAGCGCAAACAGCCCGAGCAACCCGACCGGCAGGGCCAGCCAGGGGGGAATGCCCGCCTCCAGCTCCCGACGCAATACCCGCAGCGGCGGCACTTTCAGCAGCCGCAAGAAGGGCACAAAAGCGAGCAGCAGGGTGATAAAGAGCGCCACCGCTACTCCCAGGGCAAAGGGGCGCCAGGAGGGAGGCGGCAGATCCGGCGGCAGCAGGTCCCCCAGCAGTTGCAAGGTGATCCACTGCATGGCCGTACCCGCGACCAGACCCAGCAACGCGCCGATCAGCGTCAACGACAGCAGCAGGGTTCCCATTAGTTGCCAGAGCGAGCGACGGGATGCCCCCAGGGTTTTGAGCAGCGCCACCATATTGGTCTGGCGCTCGGCAAAGTGGCGCACCGCGATCCCCATCGCCAACGCCCCCAGCAATACCCCGCTTAGGGAAGCAAGCCGGAAGAAACGCTCGGCATTGGCCAGCGATCGGCCGACACGGGATTCGCTGTCATCCGGTTTGATCCACTTCTGTCCGGCCTGCAACTGCGGCAATAGCCACTGTTCGTAACGAGCAAGCGACTCCCGCGGCCCCTTGAACAGATAGCGCCACTGCTGGCGGCTGCCGGGGAGCAGAGCGCCGGTCGCCTCGATATCAGCGCTATGGATCAGTGCACGCGGCGCCAGCAAGAAGGGGCTGAAGCCCTGATCCGGCTCCTCGCCAAGCAGACCAGCCACCTTGAGCACCGTATTGCCCACCTCCAGCTCATCCCCCGTTTTGACCTTGAGCAGCTGCATCACCCGAGCGGAGAGCCAGATCTCGCCGGGGGCCGGGGCGCGGGCCGGTTCCAGAGTGAGCTTGCCATAGAAGGGAAAACCATCGGGCACCGCCCGAATGGAGGCGAGCTGCAACGCATCGCCGTGAAACAGCATGCTGTTGAAGCTGACGGTGGTCTGCACCGCCAAGCCATCCAGTTTCGCTCGGGCCAGCCAGCCATCCGGCAGGGCGGCGGCGGTGCGCAGCACCCGATCCGCCCCGATAAAGTCGCGGCCCGACGCCTTGAGTCCGGCATCGAGCCGATCCGCTACCAGCGCCACACTCAAGACGCACGCCACGCTCAGGGCCAGCGCCAGCACAAACCAGCGCAGCTCGCCGCTGAAACCTTCCCGGCGAAGCAGCCGCCATCCCAATCGCCACTGCATCATCCCTTGTATCTCCCGCCTGATCCGCAGCTCACCCCGTTACACCACATCATGGGCCACCTCGCGATCCAGTCTGCCCGCCGTCATGACCAGTTGCCGCTGGCAACGCTCGGCCAGCTGATGATCATGGGTCACTACCACCAGGGTGGTGCCGTGCTTGCGATTGAGTTCAAACAGCAGCTCGATCACCTTCTCGCCGGTCTTGCTGTCGAGGTTGCCGGTCGGCTCATCCGCCAGCAGCAGGCTTGGACGGGTCATAAAGGCGCGAGCGATGGCCACCCGCTGCTGCTCGCCGCCGGAGAGCCGTGGCGGCAGATGGTGCAACCGCTCGCCAAGCCCGACTGCCGCCAACAGCTCGCGGGCCCTCGGCTCGCAGTGGCGTTCGCCACGCAGCTCGGCAGGCAGCATCACATTCTCCAGCGCCGTCATGGTCGGGAGCAGCAGAAACGACTGGAACACAAACCCGATCTGCTCGGCGCGCAATCGGGCCCGCCCCTCCTCATCCAGCTCACCGAGAGATTTGCCGAGGATCTCGATCTCCCCCTGACTCGGCAGATCGAGCCCGGCCAGCAGCCCCAGCAGGGTGGACTTGCCGGAGCCGGAGGCGCCAACCAGGGCCACCGTCTCGCCGCTATTGACTTGCAGATCGATCCCTTCAAGGATGGTGAGGCTTTCCTGGCCGAGGCGAACCGATTTGCCGAGGCCCTTGACGACAATAATGGGGGTTGAACTCATGCTCTGTATCCTTTGTTCCAATCCCTTGATGACAATCCATAGCGGGAGTTGAATTGATGGTGCGTATTCTGTTTGCCTTGTTCGTTGGCCTCGGCAGCCTGCTCTCGTCGGCTCAGGCCCAGACCCTGCTGGTACTGGGAGACAGCCTGAGCGCCGGCTATCAGATGCAGGTTGAGCAGAGCTGGCCCGCCCTGCTCAACCAGAAATGGCAGGCAGAGGGGGGCAAACACACCCTGCTCAATGCAAGCATCAGCGGTGAAACGACACAAGGGGCTCTGGCCCGTCTGCCCGCCCTGCTGAAGGAGCACAAGCCGGACTGGCTGCTGATCGAACTGGGGGGCAACGATGGCCTGCGCGGCTTCGCACCGACCATTACCCGCCAGAATCTGGCCAGTATGATCGCGCTCGCCAAGGAACAGCAGACCCGTGTGGTGTTGACCCAAATCCAGCTTCCCCGCAACTACGGTGCCCGCTATCTGCGCCAGTTTGAACAGATCTTTCCCGAGTTGGCCCAGGCTAACGATCTGCCCCTGCTGCCCTTCTTCATGGATGATATTGCGCTGCGCCCTGAACTTATGATGAACGATGGTATTCATCCCACCCCGGCGGCCCAGCCCAAAATCCGCGACAAGGTAGCCGCTTTTATTGAGCCCCTTATGGAGCCATAAGCAACATCCCCCTGTTTACCTCAGCAGCAGGCTGTTCATCAGGGCCCGCAGTTTGAGCGGTTTGACCGGCTTGCTGATGTAGCCATACCCTCGCTCACGGATCTGCACCTGCAACTCGCTCTTGCGATCGGCGCTGATGACGATGCCCCCCAACTCGTCACCACACACCTGTTGCAGCGCAGCCAGCGCCTCCAGCCCGGTCTTGCCATCGTCGAGGTGATAGTCGGAGAGCACCAGTCTCGGCACAAACCCGTCTGCCACCAGCGCTTCGGCTTCGGCCAGATCGACGGCGCAACGCACCTCGCAGCCCCAACGGCTGAGCAAAGTGCTCATGGCGGTCAGAATATCCCGCTCATTGTCGATGCAGAGCACAGCTACGCCTTCCAGCTGGCTGTCACGCACCACCGGCGCCGCCAGCTGATGGGCCGTGACCGGCCGGGTCGCCAGATTGAGGGTCACCGCAAAGACCGATCCCTTGCCCGGCCAGCTTTGCAGGGTGAGCTGATGGCCAAGCACCTGCGAGATGCCGCGGGCGATGGCGAGCCCCAGACCCAGCCCCTGCTCCTTGGCGGTACGGGAGTGATCGAGACGGGAGAACTCGTCAAAAATAGCCTCCTGCTTGTCCTGCGGGATACCGGGGCCGTTGTCCCACACCTCGATGCGGATCTTGCTTCCTGACCTGCGACAACCGAGCAGCACCCGCCCCCCCGGATTGTAGCGAAACGCATTGGTCAGGAAATTCTGCAACACCCGGCGCAGCAGCCGCACATCGCTATGCACCGCATGCTTGCTCTCCACCACCGAGAAGTGGATCCCCCCCGCCTGCGCCAATACCCCAAATTCCGCCTTGAGGTTGTCGAACAAGTCATGCAGGGCGAAGTCGAGTTTCCTGGCTTTGAATTTGCCCGCTTCAAGCCGCGAGATATCGAGCAGATCGCTAATAAGATCCTCGGTCGCCCCCAGCGCATCGTCGATATGGTGGGCGATACGTGCCGGTTCCCCCTCGGCGGGCAACATCTCCAGCAGGGAGGAGGTAAACAGCTTGGCCGCATTGAGGGGCTGGGTCAGATCGTGGCTGACCGCCGCCAGAAAGCGACTCTTGGAGTGGTTGGCCCGCTCCACCTGCTGGTTCACCAGCAATAGTTGACGGTTGAGCTCGGAGAGCTCACGGGTGCGCTCGGCCACCCGTGCCTCCAGATGTTCGTTCGCTTCGCGCAGCACCCGTTCGGCATCGCGAAACGGGGTGATGTCAGTAAAGGTCATGACAAAACCACCGGCGGGCATGGGGTTGCCCTGCATCTCGATTACTCGCCCATCCGGGCGCTCCCGCGCCGAGATATGGGCGCTGCCCCGCTTCATAAAGGCGACCCGCCGCGCCACATGATCCTCGATATCGCCGGGGCCACAGAGCCCCTGCTGCGCGTTGTAGCGGATGATCTCTTCAATGGGGCGCCCTGCCTGAATAAGCCCGGGCGGATAGTGGAACAGCTCGATGTAACGGCGGTTCCAGGCCACCAGCCGAAGCTCCCTGTCCACCACCGAGATCCCCTGCCCGATATGCTCGATCGCACCCTGCAGCAGGCCGCGGTTGAAGCGAAAAACGTCGGAGGCTTCATCGACGATGGTGGCGATCTCCTCGAGCTGCATGTTGCGCCCCTGCAGGGCAGAGGCGAGCACCAGCCGTGCCGATGAGGTACCAAACACCCCCGCCAGCAGCCGCTCGGTGTGAGCGATAAGCTCGGCCGAAGCCTGCATCTGGGGCGCCAGGGTGCCGCCCCGCTCACCGGCGAAACGACCAAAGGCGCGTTTGACCCGGCTTGAGCCGACAAAGCGGGCCGCCAGCATCTCCAGCTCCTTGACCGAGACCCGCGCCTGATAGAGGGCGGCGGTATCGCGACTCGGCTTGCCGACAAAGTTGGCCGCCTGCAGCCGCTCGCTCACCGCAGGGCGCGACAGCAGCGAGCCCGCCACATAACCGAGCAGGTTGAATAGCAGGCTCAGGAAGATGCACCAGGCTCCGAGACTCAGCTCGCGAAATGCGGGCCAGTCCGGCGGTGCCAGCAGTTCGGCCAGCGGTGAACCGGCCAGCAGCCCGCTCTCCACCAGCAGGGTGACGAACCAGAGGCTCACCCCGAGGCTCAACCCAAGATAGACCCCCTTGCGATTGCCGTGACGCCAGTAAAGACCGAGCAGCAGGGCTGGCGCAAACTGGGCCACCGCGCCAAAAGAGAGATAGCCGATGCGCGACAAGCTGGTGAGATCGCCGAGCCAAAGGTAGAGCCCCCAGGCCGCCAGCAAGATCAGCAAGATGGCGCCACGGCGCACCTGCAACAGCAGCCGTACCAGCCGCTCGTCACGCCCCTGCCGCCAGAAGCGGCGCAGCAGCACCGGCAGCACCAGATCGTTGCTCACCATGATCGCCAACGCGATGGTGCAGACGATCACCATGCCGGTGGCCGCCGAGGTGCCGCCGAGAAACGCCAGCATTGCCATGCCATCGAACCCGAGGGCCATCGGCAGGCTGATCACATAGGTGTCGGAGGCCATGTCGGCCCCCACCCACTGCTTGCCCGCCAGCGCCAGCGGCCAGATAAAGAGCCCCATCACGAACAGGTAGAGCGGGAAGATCCAGCGCGCCCAATGCAGATCCTGTCCCTGATTGTTCTCCACCACAGTCACATGAAACTGGCGCGGCAGGCAGATGACGGCGCACATCGCCAGCACCGTATAGATGGCAAGCTCCAGCAGGTTGCCAGGGCTCACCGCCACCACCTGTGCAAAGAAGTCGCGAGTCACCACCTCGTGAGCCTCGCCCGGTTTGCTCAGGATCAGCCAGAGGGCGAAGCCCCCCACCGCGATAAAGGCCAGCAATTTGACCACCGACTCGAAGGCGATGGCTACCACCATCCCCCTGTGGTGCTCGGTGGCATCGAGATGGCGGGTGCCGAACAGGATGCTGAACAGCGCCAGCAGCAGAGTGACCCCGAGCGCCAATTCGCTGGTGTTGCTGGTCGGGCTGATGCCGCCGCTGTTGACCATCAGCAGATCCAGCCCGGTAACGATGGCTTTGAGCTGCAACACCAGATAGGGGAGGATCCCCATGATGGCGATGAGGGCGATCACCATGGCAAGCCGCTGGGATTTGCCGTAACGGGCGGCGATAAAGTCGGCTATGGAGGTGATGTGCTCGCGCTTGGCCACCAGAATAAGGCGGGCCAGTAGCCGCCAGCCAAACAGAAAGACCAGCATGGGGCCAAGGTAGATGGGCACCGGTGACCAGGGGGATTCACTCGCCTGCCCCACTGTACCGAAGAAGGTCCAGGAAGTGCAGTAGACCGCCAGCGACAGGCTGTAGAGCAGCGGTTGCCCCTTGAGACGGTGCCGTTTGTGCTTGTCTGCCACGAAGGCGATCAGAAACAGCAGCCCAAGATAGGTGAGCGACAATCCGATCAGCAGCCATCCCTGGTGCATCGATAACCCCTTGTAGATGTTGAGTTTTTGTATACAACCTCGCCAGTCTAGAGAGGCGACAGCCAAAAGTCATCCCCCTGCAGTCAGATTGAATTTATCGTTTTTCAATAAATTCAGCCTTGACACTATATCGTAAAACGATAAACACTAGCGCCTGTTTATTGATAAACAATAATTTCATGCGCGCACGCTCCATCTTTCTCTTTCAAGCAAGAGGTGAAACGATGAAACACCACACGCTCGGACACATCAGCGACCTCATCGAATGGTTCCTGCTGCTGACCCTGCTGGCAGCACCGTTCATGGCCCTAATCTTTCTGTCACATTCCATCTGGAGATAAACGATGAAACACAACAAGCTCGAACGAATGAGCGGCCTGATCGAGTGGGTTCTACTATTTGCACTGGTGGCCACACCACTTATGACCGTCATGGGAGCCTGGTCACACCTGTTGGGTGGCAACGACTATCTGCATCAGGAGCTGGTCGATGCCCTGGCAGTGAATGACGGTTCCACACTCCGCAATGTCCCACTGAACATGCCCTCGCCAGTAGTGACCACTCCGGCCCCCTCGATTGCCGACTACTCCCTCAGTATGGGAACCCGCCTGCTGGCGACCCTGGTCATGCTGCTGCCTGATGTAGTTTTCATGCTCATCCTGTGGCAACTGCTCCAGCTGTTTCGTGGCTATCGACGCGCTATGCTGTTCACCTTCGGCCAGATCCGTCGTTACAAGATGATCGGACTGCTGCTGTGTGCCAGTTTCATCGCCGAGATCATCACCACGCCACTGCTGGATATAGTGCTCACTCTGCATGGCCCTGAACTGTACTGCACCATCAATATCAGCTCCTCAAACTTTCAGCTGCTGCTGGGTGGATTGATCGTCTCGGCGCTGGCACTGGTGATGCGGGAAGCAAAGCAGCTGGCCGATGAACAACAACTGACGGTGTGAGGATCCCATGCCCATTATCATCCGGCTCGATGCCCTGCTGGCCGAGCGCAAAATGACCGCCCGCGAACTGGCCCAGCGCATCGACATCACCGAGGCCAACCTCTCGATCCTCAAGAATGGCCACGCCAAGGCGGTGCGCTTCTCCACCCTGGAGGCCATCTGCCGTGAACTCAAATGCCAGCCCGGCGATCTGCTGGGCTACGAGCAGGAGCGCTAACCCTCTTATGAGTCGTCATATCACCCTGTTTGCCCTGTGGCTGCTGCCGCTGTGGGCCTGCGCTGGCAATGACGCGAACGGCCCCCGCTACCTTATCGAGCAGGGCGCCAGCGCCAATGTGCTGCAAGTGCACCTCACTATGCAGGGCAAACCTCCCTTTACCCTGCTCCCCGCTCGTCAGTTGCCGGGCAGTGCCACGCCGGTTTCCCCCGCGCTGGTCTGCCTTGCAGACAACCAGCCGGTTGCCCTCAACCAGCCCTTCTCCTGCAAGGAGATCGGCTGGCAGATCACGCTCACACCGGCTCCGGCAGAGGGTGCTGATGCCTCGGCCCAACAGTCGCTGCTGTTTGCCCCTGACCAGTGGCTATTGACCGAGTGGGGTAACTTTGTGCGCCAGATGGGGAGTCGCCAAGGAAAGGTTTGTCTGCCGGATGGCAGCTGCCAACCACTGCCGGATGTCAACCAGCCGCCGCTGATCCTGCCATTTGGTCTGGACACTGTGCCCGTCATCAAGCCGGATCCGCGGCTGGTGCTGAGCCATGACGAGACCGCCAACCAGCTCGATCTGCCAGCCTTGCAGCAGCAACTGAATGAGATCATCGACTATCTGGCCTTCCAGCTCGATGTGGAGCCACCCACTCATCCATGGCAACTGGTGTGGCTGGGGCGGGATGTGGCGACCCGCTCCCTTGGCGGCGCCGCCGGGGATCAGGTGTTTGTCGCCAACTACCCCACCGAGGCTGGCAAACCGACGCCACAGGCCCCCTTGCGCCTGCTGCGCACCTCGGCCCACGAGGCGGTGCATATCCTCAGCGCTCGCCACTCTGCTCCACAACCCACCTGGGTCAACGAGAGCCTCGCCGAGTACCTCGCCATCAAGGCGCTGCGCCGCTTTCGGCTGCATCAAGTCACGGCGGTCAACGAGCTGGCCGAGCGGGGCAAACAGATGCCCCATCGCGAGAGCGGCCTCTATCGGGCAGCTCGCGAGGTGCTGGCGGGCGATCGCTCCTACTACCCGCTCTTTTACGTCAAGGGGAGCGCCTTCTGGGAAGCGCTGGAGCGGGAACTGCAACACAATGACGTGACGCTGGCGCAACTGCTGCCCCAACTGGGCTGGCTGCCGGATGGACGCTTTGATGCCGCCTCCAATGAGCTGCTTGCCGGCACCATCGGCTCGGATACCTGGCGCCGTCTCAGCCGCCTCTATCTTGGCGAGCAGCAGTAACGCCGCAAACTGCAACAACGAAAAAGGGAGAGCCGTGGCTCTCCCTTTTGTGAGGAGATGATTCAAATAGACAAATATCAGGCTGGAGCACTCTCCTGCGCAGACGGCGCAAAGGGACGCAGCCGCAGGAAGAACACCGGCAAGACCACCAGCACCATCAGGAAGAAGATGCCGCCGCCGAGAGGCTCGAACAGCACGCCGCAGAGTGCCATCAGGGCCGCCACCGTCATGCCGAGGCCAAGGGCCGCATAGAGCGCCTGGGTCGGGATCAACTGTTCGGCCGGTAGCTGGCGGGTCATGAAGCGCACCGCCCCGAGATGACTCACCCCGAAAGTCACCGAGTGGAGCAGTTGCCCCAGCACCAACACCCACAGCTCGGTCGAGGCACCCAGCAATACCCAGCGCACCACACAGCCGATGGCACCTGCAATAAATAGGCTCTGGGCGCCAAAGCGCTGCAAGAAACGCTTGTCGGCGGCAAACATACAGATCTCCGCCACCACCCCGAGCGCCCACAGATAGCCGATGATGGTGCCGCTATATCCTTGCGCCTTCCAGTAGATGGCGCTGAAACCGTAATAAGCGGCGTGGCTCCCCTGCAGCAGAGCGGTCAGCAGCAGGAAGCGACGCACCGGCGCGCTGCGCAGGGTTGCCAGCAAGGACGCCTTGGCGCGCTCGCCCTGACTATCCTGTGGCGCCGGATAGAGCGGCAGCCAGCTGAGCAGCAGCATCAGCACCAGCCCCGCCACCATGGTGTGCAAAATCCAGTCACTACCGAAGTTGCCCACCAGCGCCCCCACCAGAGTCGAGGCAACGATAAAGGCAAAGGAGCCGCACAGCCGCACCTTGCCGTAATCGAGGTGCGCCTGCACCACCATGCGGGTCGCCAGCGCCTCACCCACCGGCATCAGAGTCGGATAGATAAAGTTCGCCAGCAGGGTCAAGCTCACCAGCCACCAGAGGTTATGACTGAGGTAGAAGCCGAGAAACGCCAGCAGACTGAGCAGGGAGAGCAATCGGGTAACCGGCAGCAGATGACCCGCCCCCTTGATCTGCCCCATCACCATCAGGTTGCCGGCAAAGCGGATCGCCATCCCCGCCCCCAGCAGGAGACCAATCATCTCGGCGCTGACGCCCACCCCCTCCAGCCAGAGCGACCAGAACGGCAAGTAAGCGCCGTAGACAAAATAGAAGGCGCCGAAAAAGAGCGCTAACCAGGAGAACGCGGGCATAGATCCTCTGCAACCAGATGACGGGAGCAGAATGATAACTCATCCGCCCCCACAGATCCCGATGGAAACCCCGCTAAGAAAACGGAAAAACTTCAACAAAATTGAACTATTACCGAAGGTACAGGGTCTACTTGGTAACACCTCCTCCTGGTTAGTGTTGCAATTCTTCCACCCGCCTATGGCGGGTTTCTTTTTTGTCCCCTAATCACTTTGCTTCATCATCAGGATCTGCATCTCGGATTCAAATTTAAATCCATCCTCACAACGAAAAATCATCTGGATACAACAAATCTTCGAGCTATCCTGCACCAAAACTATTTGTAGCGATAAAAAAACACCGGCGTTAAGCCGGTGTCAGGTGATAACTATGCCTGTACATTCCAAAAAATAAATGCCCCTATCTTCCCTTGTCAAAAATAATTTCCACTTGGAAAGTTATACACAAGCCTAATTAGTTGCAATTAATCAAACCTGCTTCTCATATCATCTAACAGCTTCCAGTTAAAGAACAAGGCATCCAGCCAGAATATTCTCGTCCTTTAGTTGATTTATAGACGACATAATCCCAACCTGACTCAGGTTTTTTCCTCAGGACAACATCACCTTTGACAAGATAAGACTTAGCTCTGTTAATTGGCAGTGGTTCAGGAAAAAAATAACTCTTCCCTTTTATTTTTAATTTTACATCTTTCCCTTTCATCCATGCATCAAATTCAGGCTTAGACACTGCTTGTAAAATCCTTTCCTTTTTATAATATTGAAAGGAATATGTTATGCTATTAGCGCCATTAGGGTTTACAATGTCTCCACCAGAGCCAAAATATGATGTTAACTTTTCATCTTTAATCAACTTACCATTGAGATAAGAAAAAACAATGGTATTAAAATAATTAGACCAATTCATTCCTGTGTCTGAGTCTATTTGTGACTCCTGAACAACAAAATATTTACTCGTTAAGTTATCAGTATTTAAGTAGAAGGAATTCTGTATTTTACCCTTAGAAGACAAATAAGGAAGGTAATCAACAAAATACCTCCCCCCTTATTGTCATCAAAAAATGCCGCGATAACATCGTCGCCGATGGTATCATCAACCCTGTCTACGAAAAATAGTTTCCCCTCATGACCCTGAATGGAATCCTCTGATTGTGCAGCACAAGAAAACGACAACAAAAATATAAAAAGCAAAGATGACATTAACTCTACCCACAAAAACAATCAGATATTTTCCCGACCTAACAAGGCTCCAGAGCTTGATTGTGAAATTTAATCTGAACTGCTATAAAACATAAGAGAAACTGCTTTTTTTGAACTAAGTTTCCATAATGAAGCAAGAGGAGCCTCTGTCAGAGACTCTTCTTTAACTTACCGTGAAATTAACAATTATCCACATCATCAAGGTATTAGGTGATGTACTTTATTTTATTTTTCGACATCATCCAAATCACACTGAAAAGTTAACAACTCACCGTAACGTTCAAATAATGAAATGCATTTTAATTAACAAGATGCATCATAAATAATCAAGTGAAATCTGTCCAAGATTGCTATAAAAATCTTCGTTAGAAAGACTCAACTTGGATTTTTTTACTAGCACGCCATTTCGATCAATTTCAATCACATTGGTTGTTGAACTACTAATTTTATAAAGACATTGATAGCCATCTATTTTTTTTGCGACGTTATATTGTTCTTCTTCATTGTATGACATGTCGTCCAATTTCATGAAAATAGCTGAAAATGAATCATAGTCTCTTTTAGCTTCACTATGTAAAGCCCAAAATATTTTTTCACCAATCCTTTTAAAAACATTGCACTCAACTCTCTTTATTGCAGATGCAAGATACTCTGTGCATACAGAAAATTTATTCTCACCATCAATTAAAGTTGAGAATGTTGTTCCTCCCTGTGGTGCTACATCTTTAATAACAAGACGTTGGCCACTCAATGTTACAATAACGTTTGGTGGTGACAACACAACATTTAACTTAGCATTTCCCTTGTCATGAAAAAATTTAATTCGTTTTTCATACATTGAAATCAAGCAGCTGTTATCGGTGCATTTTTTCCTTTCACGCAACCACGTCCTTTGTTCATCCTTTATTGAAGACGCCGAGCTAGGGTTGGTCTTCAGCACATATTTATATTGAGTGGATAGAGAGCTGTCTAATTCTGACAAAACCTTATCAGAGCATATCATCTTCTCTATTGATGACTCTGCCTTACCACAATCAAAGCTAGGTGAAGCAAAAACTGAGAGTGAGGCCCAAAATGCACATAAACATAACATAATTCGTGAATAAGACATGTGTTTACCTTGAAATTAAAATACATGAGGATATATTCTTAGCATAATCCGCTATATCTTGCGCCCTATCTAACCCATTTATTATTTTACGAGCATTATAATAGTCTGCTTTACTAGCTGAAAAATATTGATCTAACTTTCTACCGGTAAAAATTCCGTTTTCCATACCCCAACACATAATTTTACCTGCAATAACTTGGTCTTTGGCCAATTCTGGAGAATTCAGCAAATCAACACCTAAATAGTTACCGGCTTTATCATAATTGGAGCGACCTGTTAGCTGAACAAAACCACGGCCATGAAATTTGACGCCATCGCCAGGCTGAATATTGCCAAGCGCGACTGCCACTTTTTTTCTATCTTCATTTTTAGCAAGGAAATAATCATACATACCTTCAAAATAATTCCTTCCCCCAACCTCTGATATTGGAGCAAAAGTATCACCAGTTTCTAACTTTGCAGTGGCTAACATATATGCAACTTTTCGTTCATTGCAAGAGTCGACATTATCAGAATAATACTGTTCGATTGCATCAAACATCAATGATATATTTCTTCTTTGGCTCTCACTTAGAGGGTAAAAATCTTTATATTTTTCAAAAAAGTACTGGCGATCAATATTAAAGCCATTCTGATTTCTAACCAATTCTATCATCCCTGCCGGATGAATAAACCAAGGATTGGTATCACCCAATATCTTACTGGCATCTTCCATCCACGCCATATTGTTGTGTACCTGCATGGCATATTCATAGAGCTTTGGCTGCTTAGCCAACTCCTGTTTTAAGCGCGGCCACTCTTGGCCTGGCTTTACCCATTCACTTTTGTGCTTGATAAACAACATCCGCAACTTGCCCGCCAACTCCTCATCGGCCAGCGCGGCCTTGATATCATTGCCGCTCAGGGTGCCATCGTTGTCCCTATCTGTCACCAGCTTGTCATAGAGGGTACTAAAAAATTTGCTCGCCTCTTTCTGCTGCTGATCTTCACTCTCGGTATCTGCCTTGTCCAAAAAGCCATCTTCATCGCTGCTGCCATCGACCAGTTTGACGCCCAGCTTGTGCCAGTCATGCTGGCTGATGACTTCGACATCACCGCCCTGCAATACGAACTCGCCAGCCAACTCCCCGTCCGCAGCAGTCCTCTCACGCACCTTCACAAAATTGTTGGCACCATGAGTGACAATATCAGACTCTTTCACCGCCAACGGTAAGACCTGCGGCCCAAAATTAGCAACCTCGTGAAAACCATGCTGGCTATCGTTGGTGAGGCGATAGGTGGTCACTTCTTTTTTTACTAGCAGGTAGCCTTGGCCACCGGTTACTCGCGCCTTGTTATTGATGCAATCTTCAAGCGCCTGTTTGTCGCTCTCTGACACAAACACCTCAAAGTGCACGGCTTTGCTGTCGGCGTCTTTCTCGAAACCGCTGGCACCGGCAGTGGCTAGCTCATGCTCCCCCCAATGACCGATGATCTCTCCGGCCTGCACCGGTATCGGATTTGCGCTGCGGTTAACAACCGGCGCATCGTCTTTGAATTCGACTGGGGTACTCGGTTCTGCGGTCAGTCCGGCCCCCATCTTGCTTTTTGCCAACCAGCCAACGGCACCTTTGCCAGCATTGGTCATCACCTGATTGGCACTGTCTTTGACTGTGCCGCTGCCCGTCTTGAACACCTGTACTTTACGAAACTCTGTCGTGCCGCCATTGAGGTTCACCATCTGTGGTGGCTCAGTGGATACCACCACCTCACTGCCAGCAGGCAGCCCCATGCTACCCACTGTGGTGTCAGCAGTTTTACGTAACCATGTATTACTCGGGACCTTGTGGCGGGCCGGTTTGCCTTCTGGTGGGGTCATCCACGTCGGCTTTTGTGGAAATTCCTGCTGTAATTGGCTTGCCGCAATATGGAACAGGCTGTCCGGGTCATCAACGTAGTGCACCAGATAGTAATCGTGGGGCTCATCTTTGTGGTTAAGCAGGCTCTTCACTTCCTGGCCGACCAACTTCACTTCAGCCCCCCTTTTCGCATAGACAGGTTTATCGCCAGACAGCTGACGTGTCAGCTTGGGAGGATGTCCCTCGACCACCGGTTCATAGGTGGACACACCTGTCCCCTTGACCATTACTCGCGCCGCCTCGGGACTGTTGTAGCTGTTCTCACAGGCGATGTGCATGTAGAGGCTGTAGAACGTCAGGCGATTCTTGTTCTGCTCTCCGCCTTCGTAGCGATGACGAACCAGACAAAACGAAGGGGAGGTATACAAGTCAATCTTTCCCTCTGGCTTGCCCTCTTCGGTGCTACGGGTTGCCTTGGCCGGTTTGGTCGCCAGTCGGTAGGCCACAATCTCCCCGTCAGCAATCGCGCGCACTGCTCCGCTCGGGTGCCAGCCTCCGCTTTTACTGAAATGGATACCACCGTGCCAAATGCGGTTACGGCCTATCGGGAAGGTACCGCTCTTGAGACCATTGATCTTCTTGATAAATTCATCGAGGGATGCAATCTCGCTGGAGCCATTTTCACCCGCCAGTTGCATGGGATAGACGATTTTCATCTTTATCATTCAATCCTAAGTTATTCGTCGAACATCAAGCAGAGGGCTGATAATCGCTATCGGGCTCCAGCACCTTGAGCAACGCCTCCATAGCCTTCTCGGTGGCAATCGCCTTGACCAGTTCAACCAGTTCCGGAGCTTTGACCACCTCGACCCCTTTGGGAGCAACGGGAGCCTGACCTGCCCAGCCAGAGCCTGCTCCTGGGCTGCCGCCGGCATTGAGTTTGATGGCGGGGCCCACCAGCTTGATGCCGCTCGGGTCAACTTTCACAAAGCTGCCCCCCCCCTTGAGGGTGATCTCGGAGCCCGCCTCTAGCACCAGCTTGTCACCCACCTTGATATGCACCTCTTCACCCGCTTCCACCAAGAGGGATTGACCCAGCTTCTGGTGCAGGGAGGCATCCACCGTCAGCGAATAGTCCGCCTTGATGTGGTCCCGTTTCTCGCCTTCAACTGTCAGGTGGTCATTGCCGAGGCTGGGCGGAGCGCCATCCTTGCCCGGCACCTTTCTGATACGTGTCACCCGATCAAAGTCGATATCCCGATGCTCGTCATGCTTGATATGCCACGCCGCATCGTTTTCAATCAGCACGTTCAGGTCTTTCTGACCGTGGATATAAATCTCTTCCTGCCCCGCCTGGTCTTCGAAACGCAGCTCGTTAAAACCCTCGCCCTGGTGAGTCTCGGTGCGCAGCACGGTGCGGGTCTTGTTGGCGGGCAGCTCATACGGCGGCCGGTTGGTGGCGTGATAGGTGCGCCCGGTCACGATAGGCTGGTCGGGGTCACCTTCCAGAAACGAGACGATGACCTCGTGGCCGATACGCGGAATCGCCATCATGCCGTACTGACCGCCGGCCCAGCCTTGCGATACTCGCACCCAGCAGGAGCTCTGGTCGTTACTTGAGCCGTAGCGGTCCCACGGGAATTGCAGCTTCACCCGGCCATGTTCGTCGCAGTAAATCTCCTCCCCTTCCGGGCCCACCACTATCGCGATTTGCGGGCCGTCCACCATCGGCTTGTGGGGTGCCTCGGGGCTGCCGATACGGGCGCGCCAGGTAGTGCTCGCTTTCACTACGCCAAATTCGTTGTGGTAGACGGTCGGGCCGCTGCCGCCTTCTTCTTCCAAGGCTTGTGGCTGCTCACCGGTGTGGCGGATATGAACGATTTGCCAGTCGGTGTTGAGGCTGCCGTTCGGATGTTCGGTGAGTGAGAAGTGTTGACCAGGTAGCAATGCGGCGCTGTTGGACTTGCCACTGCCCGCCACCGCGTCATTGCGCAGGGCATCGAGCCGATGCTGGACAAACGCCTTGCCGCTCGGGTCCTGCTTGTAGCGGCCCGGGTAGTCGAAGTGCTGGTAGGTATCGCGCTGATGCTCAAGCTCAGCGCCCTGCTTTTTATGGGAGAGGCCAGAGGCCGGGGTCTTGAAGCTGTAGTCTTTCAGCTCCACATCCGAGGGGCGCACCGATTCGCGGTAGTGGAACTGGCGCACATAGGGGCCTTGTTCCAGCGAACGGTTGCCGAGGTTGAAGAAAAGCTCGGGGCCGGCAGTCAGTGCTGCCGCGTCATCGGCAAACACAATGCGGTGCTTGCCTGCTTCAAACTCGTGGAAGTAGAACAGCCCCTCTTCGGCAGCAAGGCGATTCACGAAATCGAGGTCGGTCTCCCGATACTGCACACAGTATTCCCGCTGGGCGTGCTCGTTCTTGAGCGCAAAGGCGTAATCGGTGATGCCATGTTCTTGCAGCAGGATACTGAGGATTTCATCGGGCTTTTGCGCCTGGAAGATGCGGGAGTTCTGGCGCAGCCCCAGCCGCCACAGGGCGGGTTTGACCTCAAGGCTATAGCGGGTGCGGCGAAAGCCGCTGTCCCCTTGGGCAAACTCGCTCACTACCCCGCACACCTGGCGTTGCAGCTCGCCGTTGTACCACACCATGAGCTCGCAGGGTTGGTCCAGCACGGCGCCAAAGTCGACATCGGGCTGGCTGCTGGCCAGCTCAAGGCGCAGGTTGAACGGCCGATTCAGTCCCTCGTCCAGCTGGAAACTCGCCACCACGAAGGTGCTCTCGGGCAGCGCCCCCACCTTGACGGTAAATTGCAATCCGGTTTGATTAGCCATGGCTCTCCCCTCTTATCACGGCCACGCGATGTCTGCGCCCCTCTTCAAGACCCCAACCGCCAAACCACGCTCCCGCCCTCTCCTGTGCCACAACGGGCAACCAAGATAACGGCGAACACGGGTTACGGGCGGATTGGGTCTGCATCACAGGACACCCTTTAGTGCTTTGCCATCCCTCCGCGCTCACTCGCAGGGCATCAAACCCCGGCTGGGGGATGGCAAAACAGAAAAGCTCCAGCCAACCCGTTGGCCAGGCTGGAGAAAATGCACAGTACAAGAAGCCGGTTGAACAACCGGCTCAAAGACACATTACTACTTACAAGGAATACCAAAGTACCGAAGCAAGGCTTACGCCTCGATGGGGGCGCGCCAGTCGTCCGCACCGGAAGTGCCGGCAACGGTGTGCTCCCAGTCAATCTTGCGGTAAGCCATGGAGACCTGGATAAGCTGGGTAAAGTCAGACTTCGCCGGGTCCTGGCAGTGGGGCATCTGGCAGTCGATGTCAACGATAGTGGCATCGGTCAGCACGGTAGAGAAGAAGTGCTCCTGCTTGCCCTCAACGGAGGTGCGATACCACTTCAGGGTCACTTTCGGCAGCATTTCGCCGGAAGCCAGCGCGTTGTACATCAGCGGCACGGCTTTGTTCAGGGCGACGGTGAACTTGAACGGCTTGTGGACACGCTGACCGGCAGGCTGACCGGATTGCGGGTCGGTCGGGACGGTGACAACGTGCTGGAACTCTTGTACCAGCATCTCGTCTTCGTGGCCCTGCACGAAGATGTTGCCGACTGAGTCAGAGGTGAAGGCCCCGGCGGTGATATTGCCCTGGGTTTTACCTTCGATGCTGATATAACATGGAGTTGGCATGTGTATGCTCCTAAATAAGTTGGTTAAACGAGATAGCACTCGACCAACCTTTAGCAGCGACCATGCCACTTTTTTATTCTTTATTTATCAGTCAATTACCTTCCATCTGTTCTCTCTCTACGCGCATAGATGCAATAACTTGCGCAATATCATCACACCCACTGGCAAAACTGACATTTTTAGTAATTTAATCTACGTAATGAGCAATTTTTTGCGTTAGGCAGCATCATGCACTGTCATCATCCACATTTTCAATCTGTGCCGTGTCAATGTTCAGTCTGACAATACCCTGCATCAGCGCCCATGATATCGCCTGATTTTTGCAGCTCGCACCCAGCTTCTCCGCTATCCGTTCAAGATGGAAAGTGACGGTTCTGGGCTTGATCCCCAGGATCTGGGCAATATCACTCACTTGCTTGCCTTCGGCAGCCCACTGGCACACTTCCTGCTCCCGTAACGTCAGCTCTTCCTGAGGCTGCCTCACACAGAGACAAACACGGGCTACCGCTTCAAAGACATGCACAGCCAGCCAGCTTAAAAAAGGAGTGGCACTCAACCATTGATGCTCGGTTCGTGGGGCGCGAGTGATCAATGACAGCAAGCCAACATGGCCATTAGCCCCATGCCAGGGAATTGTGATCCCGTCGCGCAGCCCCATCTCATATGCCTGCCGCATCACCTCCAGCCCCACCATATCTTGCCGCTCACAACACTCGGTGATCAGGCTGCCCCAGAGGATGGGGGTGCTCTGCTTCATCCCTTTTCTCACAACGGGATCCACCGTAAAGAAACGTTGTTTGTCGTAGCTCTGCACCCACTCGGCAGGGCATCCGTTAAAAATCCTCACATCAGGACGCTGAATCGAACTGGGAAAGATGAATCCCAGCCGGAAGTGGTCAAAACCCATCTGCTGGCTAAGGGTACGCAGCAGGGCCACTATGGTCTGCTCGTCAGAGGCCTCATTGAAGCGGGTAATCAGCTCAAGAGCGTCGGCGGTGTCGAGGAAAAAGTTCGATGTCGAAGTCAAAAGCTAGGCACACCCATTGTAAAGAATTACTAAATGTCATTAACAATGAATCAAATAGCATAATATCTCGCCAACACAAAGAAAAAGGCGAAGCCAATGAATAACATGGTGTGAGCGGGTCACCTCACACCTGGCTACATGTATAAAAAATCCCCGCCTGTCAGGGCGGGGATCCGGTGCGGGCAACAGCCCTCGATCACTGCGTGTGTTGTCTTTTTAGAATACGTATTTGACCCGTGCACTCAGGTTGCGGCCCGGTTCGGTCATCATGCTGTTATCGGAGCCCTGGGCACGACCGGCGATGCGCTCGTAGCTGGAGTACTCCTTGTCAAACAGGTTGAAGACCCCGACGTTGAGCTGCAGATCGGTCATCGGGTTGAACTGGGCGTACATATCCACAACACCCCAACCGGCGCTCTTCACGTAATCCTTGCCTTTGCTGTCTTTACGGACTTTGTCCATGTCGTCCGCAAAGCGCAGCGCGGTGTTGAAGTTCCATTGGGACTGTTCCAGACGCACACCGACCGAGCCGTTCAGCGGGCTCAGGCTGTTGATGTAGTTGCCATCCCCATCCTTGCCTTCGATGTAGGCGAGGTTGCCCCAGACATTGACGATATTGTTGAGCCAGTAATCCGCCTTGGCTTCGACCCCTTTGGTGGTCGCCTTGCTCAGGTTCTGGTACTGGTAGACGGCGGTGCGTCCCTGCTGACCCACTTCCACCATCTCGATGAAATCGTCGAACTTGTTGTAGAAGCTGGCCAATTCATAGCTAAAGCCGTGGCTGTTGCCACGCACGCCGAGATCGATGCCGTCGCTGCTCTCCGGATTGAGGTTCGGGTTGGGCTCGATGCGATAGCCGTAAGCCTGATGGTTCAGGGTGGAGAAGGCGCTGTCATACATGGGGGCCTTGAAGCCATGGCTGTACTGGGCGAACAGGTTGGCCGCCTCGTGGGCCTTGAACACCAGACCCAGCTTGGGTGACAACTCCCCTTCGGAGAACTTGTGCAGCTTGTCGCCTGTGTAAGCCGGATCGTTGTCCGGGGTCATCCGGTAGTAGTCATAACGGGCACCCGGGGTCAGCACCCAGCGCTCGCCAAACTTGATCTCGTCAAAGGCCCACAGGGCGCTACGCTCGCTGGTGGTAGCCGGGAAGCTCAGCTCGTTGTAGCCGACAAAATCACCGGGAGTCGTCGGCCCCTTGTAACGGGTACGTTCGTTGTCGGTGTGCTCGTATTCAGCCCCCCAGGCCAGGCGATGGTTGGCGACCGCCTTATGGAACTGCAGCTGGGCGCCGATGTTCTTCTGATCGAACACGTTGTGATCCAGCGAGTTTTTGGTCACATAGGGGTTGCCGGGGCTGACCGGATACTTGGATGAGGCGTACTGATCCAGCGTCTGCTTGGTGCGGGCGAAGTAAACCTTGCTATCCATCCGATCTGCCCAGCCTTGATTCAGCGCGATGCCGTGATCCAGCACCACAGAGAGGTTGTCGGTCTGCTTGTCGGTGATGGGCTGATCAAAGACACGGGCGGTGCCGGTACCGACCTTGTTGAGCTTGACCGCATCCGGCTCCTCGCCATCGGTCAGGTAGTCAACGGTCAGCTTGAGGAACTGCTCATCGGAGAGGTTCCATTTGCTCTTGAGCAGCAGGGCGTGGGTACCGATATCGAAGTCGTTTTTGGTGGAATCGAAATTCTGGGTCACACCGCCATCGCGCCAGGTGTAGCGCAGCAGGTTCTCCACTTCACCAGTGCGCAAGGCGCCGGTAAAGCCCGCCATCTTCTGGTGGCTGCTGGAGGCGTAACCGCTGGTCACGTCCAGATAACTATCCTTGCCCTTGAGGAAGTCGCTGGCATCCTTGGTGGTGATGGCAATCACGCCACCCAGCGCATCGGAGCCGTAGGCGGCAGAAGCGGGCCCCTTGGCCACTTCTACCTGCTTGATCATGTCGGTATCAAAGTAGCTCTGACCGACACCGCCCTTGCTGTAGGCATCGTTCTGGCGCACGCCGTCGCGCACCACCTTGACCCGGTTTTCACCCATGCCGCGGATGATGAAGGTCTGCGCATCACCCTGACCGCCGAGCACGGTCACTCCGGGTTCGTAGCGGAACAGGTCGGCGACGTTGGTGACGACCTGCTCTTCAATCTGCTTGGCGGTGATCACCGAGATGGGGCCGGAGACATCTTCCAGTTTTTGCTCCATCCGTGAGCCGCTGACGACCACGACTTCATCCGCCTTCTGGGTGGCAGCAAAGACCTGGGAGGAGAGACCAGCCGCCACGGCGAGGGCAACCAGAGAGAGTGCGTTATGATGGGTCACAGCGAATCCTTATTGAGAACTGTTATCAAACAGGCCGCATATTACCCGGCTCTCGACAAAGATCAACAATAAACTAAATCATTCTCATTTGCTTTGAACCAAATTGGTTTTACACTGTCGCCCTGTGTTGCCCTTATTCTCTATTAGCCCCCGAGATGCACCGGCATCCGGGCATATCAGCCGTGAGATCCCATGATGAGACGACTTCCCCTGCTCGCCCTGCCGCTGCTGTTGGCAGCCTGTGCCATCCCCACCCAGCCGACCGTGTCATCACAGTTGCAGACGCTCTATGACTACCGGCTGCGCAGCGAGGGAGCCGCAGACCTGACGCTGGAGCAGGCGATCGCGCGCATTGCCGACGCCGACATCATTCTGGTGGGGGAGCTGCACAGCCATCCCGCCGTGCATCTGTTGCAATCGCGCCTGCTGAGCGGGCTCTACACCGCAGGTCAGCAGCACGGTCGGCCATTGGCCCTCTCCATGGAGCAGTTCAGTCGCGCCGATCAGAAGACGCTGGATGCCTATCTGGCGAACCAGATTGGTGAAGCGGCCTTGATCCGCGAAGGCAACGCCTGGCCCAACTATCCGAGCGACTATCGCCCATTGGTGGAGTTTGCCAAAGCGCACCAGATGCAGGTGATCGCCGCCAACGCCCCCAAACCGCTGGTGAGCTGTGTCGGTCAGGAGGGGGCTGAGTGGCTCGACAAACTGCCCGCGTCGCGCCGCAGCCAGCTGGCCCGCCAACTGACGCTGGGGGATGATCCCTATCGCCAGAAATTTATGGCCTCCATGCACCACGGCGATGCCGACAGCAACGCTCGCCGCTTCGCCGCCCAGACCAGCTGGGATGACACCATGGCCGAGAGCATGGTGGATTATCTCGCCAAGCACCCGGGCCAGCAGATCATGCATATCGCCGGCAATTTCCACGTCGAGGGGGGGCTTGGACTCGCCAGTCGCATCGCCAGCCGCAATCCTGCCCTCAAGGTGGCGCTGGTCGTGCCCCGTACAGATGAGACCTCTGTTGCAGATCCCGCAGCCGATGTGCAGGTAACCATCATGCCGCTGCCTAAGCGCTGGCAAAACAGTGACGAGATGAAGCAAGATATGGGCGCGCTGCATCAATCCCGCAGTCGTGACTGCAGCCAGTGGCTGCAACCCTAATCTTCCAGGAAACGGCGGGTAAAATATGGATGTGTTACTGATCATCGATGTGCAGCAAGGCTTGTTCAACGAGCCCCGTTACCGCCAGGAGCAGGTGCTGGCCAATATCAATCGGGCTGCGGCCCATGTCAGGCAGCAACAGGGAAGGGTCATCTATATCCAGCATGACTCGCCCCCCGGTACCGAACTGGAACCGGGCACCCCGGGTTGGCAGTTGCACAGTGCGCTGCAACCGGCCAAGGGAGATAGCCGGGTGCGCAAGACAGCATGTGACAGCTTTCTCGATACCGAGCTTGCCTTCCTGCTGGCCGAGCAGCCGGTCGATCGACTCATTCTCTGTGGCTGTGCCACCGATTTTTGCGTCGATACCACGGTGCGCAGTGCCGCCTCCCATGGGTACGAGGTGCTGGTATTGAGCGATGGTCACACCACCGCCGATCGCCCCCACCTGAGCGCGGCCCAGATCACCGAGCACCATCACTGGATGTGGCGCCACCTCAGCCTGCCGGAGGGGCGCAGTGTGACCCTGCTCACCACCGACGAGCTGCTGGCAGTAACACCCGCCCTGCAGCCGTGCTAATCTGCGAGCCTCGCCTCGTTTCTCACTGGAGTCTGTCGTGCGCCTGTTGTCTGCCACCCTGTTGTTGATTGTTCCCCTGCTGTCGGCCTGCTCCAGCTTGCCCGGCCAGAAGTATGACGGGCCGGCCCCCCTGTTTCTGACCCACATCAACGAGGAGGGGAGCAAGCGGTTCACCTTTGAAGCCGCGCCCAACGACACCTTGCCGCGCGGCCTCTCGGCAGCCCAGAGCCAGCGGCTGCTGGAGCAGCGGGAGGCGTTACAGGAGAACCTGCTGACCGAGACCCTGGCGACCAAGCAGTATTGCCGCCAGGGCTACATAGTGCTGAGCCAGACCTCCTGGAAGGTGCGGGGAGAGTGCAACGAAACGGCTACCGACGCCGATCGTCGCGCTTTTCCCAACAAGGCCAGCTGGCAGGATTGAACAGGCCGGATGAGATAACGCAATAAAAACGGGCAGCCCAGTGGCTGCCCGTTTTGTTATGACGGCTGTCGTGGTCGACAGGGATCCTCAGACCGGCGCATCGGCCGGGCTGGTGAGCTCGGCACCGTTGTCGATGCGCTTGTGCCCCTCCACCAGATGGACAAAATCCACCAGCTCGTCACCGGAGACCGCGAACGCCTGGCCGAAGCCCTTGACGAACAGCCCCTGCTCCGGCTTGAGGCGGAACAGTTTGAAATCCTTGAGGTTGGAGAGACCCTTGATGATCTCGCCAAAACGCCCCTCCAGCGCCGCGACCGCCTTGCTCCAGCGAGCGTCGTCACGGGCTACCACTTCAGCCACCGCATCGAAGGTCAGGCGCTTGCGGGCAAACAGCTCGCGGGCACCGCTCTCATCCTCGATCAGCATCAGGGATACCCGCGGCACCTGTTGCAAGTTGCGGGCGTGGCGAGCGATCTCGGAGATCAGCACATAGTAGCCATCTTCCTGCAGCACGAACGGGGCATAGCTGGCGTTGGGATTGCCTTCGCCATCGACGGTGGCGAGCTGCAGGGTACGGCAGCTGTCGCGAAACTCGCGGATCTCCGGTTGCAGGCGGTTCTGCAGACGCTCCTGACGTTCACTCATGCTTTGACTTCCTCTTGAGAGTTGTGGCGCAGCGCCATAAAACGGGTGACCTGATCGGCCAGCAGCTGGCGTTTCTCGTCGCGACCCAGATAGACCTTGAAAATGCAGCGGCCGGAGTGACCGAAGAACTGGAAGGAGTGCCCCTCCTTGCCCATGAACAGCTTGCTGACCAGCGCAATCCCCGCCACGTTGTCGAGCTTGAGGTGACCATGCAGCTCACCGTCGCGGCCCATCAGGTTGTAGTAACCGCGTGCGTCCTTGCCTTTCGGGAAGGAGGCTTTTACCTCGAAGATGGAACCTTCTGATTCGACGATGGTGGTCACCGGGCCCCAGTCGGCCAGATCTTCCAGCAGACCTTGGGCGCGATCGGCGGGCAGCAGGGTCACCAGCTCGGCGGGCAGATGGCGAACCACCTCCCATTCGCTGATGGCGAGCTGGGCCGCCAGGGTGGACGGATGAGCGCCGGGATCCTGCTCCAGCAGCGCGTGAATGCGTTGTGCAATGCTCATGTTTTCTCCCTTTGCGGGACCATGTTGTCCCGCTGTTTATCATGGCGGCTACTCTAATAAAGCACCGGAATCAATGCAATTGATAATTGCTATCATTATCAGTGCATTTTTTCCAAAGCCTTGATATTCTCGGCGGCACACCCGTTTTATTCACCCCTTCGGAGGTTAGCATGGGCCGTCGTCTTGCCCTCGCCATCACCCTGCTCTGCAGTTTACTGTCCCCCTTCTCTGCCGTTGCCGCCGACGGACAGAAAGAGCGTATCGTCAGTATCGGCCCCGCCACCACAGAACTCATTCTGGCCCTTGGCGGTGAATCGAGCCTGATCGCCACCGATGTCAGCAGCCCCTTGCCAAAAGGGTTGCCCAAGGTGGGTTATCACCGGGCGCTGGCCGCCGAAGGGATCCTGAGCCTCTCCCCCACCCGACTGGTGGGCAGCGACGAGATGGGCCCGGCCCCGACCCTGGATCAGCTGCGTCGTGCCGGGGTCAAGGTGGAGGTGCTGGATACCGCGCCGACCCTCGCCAACCTTAACCAGCGTATCGACACCCTCGCCAACCTGCTGGGCGATAAAGCAGCTGGCGATCGCCTGAAGGCAGAGATCCAGGCCCAGACCGATCAGCTGGCGGCGCAAGCCAAACAGAACAAACCGCTCAAGGTCGCCTTCCTGCTGCTGCACAAGGGGCAACCCACCAGCATCGCCGGGGGGGACACCACCGCCAGCGCGCTGATTTCGCTGGCAGGCGGCATCAATCCGGTCGCCGAGTTGCGCAACTACAAGCCGGTATCCGCCGAATCCCTCATCGAGATGCAGCCCGATCTGGTGCTGGTCAGCGGTCGTGACTGGCAGCAATATGCCGACCCGGCCAAGGTGCTGGCAGAAGTGCCCGCCCTGGCCGCCACCCCGGCTGGCAAGCGCAACGCCATTCACGCCATCGACGGTCACGCCCTGCAAGGGGGCCTGAGCCTCAACTCCCTGCAACAGGCGAACCAGATCGCCCAGTGGATCAAGCAGGGGTCATGATGCGGTTACCCCTCTCCTGGCTGCTGGCCTTTACCACGGCCGCACTGGCACTGTTGCTGCTCGGTTCGCTGGCAACCGGCCCCATGACCCTCACCCTGGGCGAGAGTCTGCGGGCGCTGTTTGCCGGGCAGGAGAGCGGGATAGAGTCACACAAGCTGCTGATCGTGCAGGAAATTCGCCTGCCGAGAACCCTGCTCTGCATCGCAGTGGGGGGGATTCTCGGGCTCTGTGGCGCCGTGATGCAGGGGCTGTTTCGCAACCCCCTGGCTGACCCCGGCATCATAGGTGTCTCCGGCGGTGCGGCGCTCGGCGCGGCGCTCGCCATCGTGCTGCTGGCCCCCCTCGGTCAGCAGCTGCAAGCCACCATCGGGGTTGGTCTGCTGCCGCTGCTCGCCTTTCTCGGCGGCGCGCTCACCACCACTCTGGTCTATCTGCTCGGCACCCGCGAGGGGGGCACCTCGGTCACCGTCATGCTGCTGGCCGGGGTAGCCATTACGGCGCTTTCCGGCGCGGTGATCGGCCTGCTCACCTATCTGGCGGACGATCAGATGCTGCGCAACCTGAGCCTGTGGCAGATGGGAACGCTGGCGGCAGGCAAACCGGCCGATGTGGCGCTGGCCCTGCTCACCCTGGCGGCCCTGCTGTGGCTCTTTATGCGCGATGCCAATCCCCTCAATGCCCTGCTGCTGGGTGAAGGAGAGGCCCGTCATCTTGGGGTCAATGTGCAATCCCTCAAGCGTCGCCTGATTCTGCTCACCGCGGCAGGCGTCGGGGTGGCGGTAGCGGTATCGGGGATGATCGGCTTCGTCGGGCTGGTGGTGCCCCATCTGGTGCGCCTGCTGGCAGGCCCCAACCATGTCAGGTTGCTGCCGCTCTCGGCCCTGCTTGGCGCAGCCCTGCTGCTGGCAGCCGATATGCTGGCACGCACCCTGCTGGCCCCGGCCGAGCTGCCGGTTGGCATCATCACCGCCCTGCTCGGCGCCCCCTTCTTCATCTGGCTGCTGGTAAAAGGCCGCCGCGCCCTGTGATACGGACTGTTATGCAACCACTCTCATCCTCACTCTCCGCCCCCCTGTTAAACTGCACCCGACTCAGCCTGCGCCGTGGCCAGCGCCAGATCCTGGATGGGCTCGATCTTAGTCTCGAGAGCGGCACCCTCACCGCGCTGCTCGGCCCCAACGGGGCGGGCAAGAGCTCGCTGCTCAAGTGCCTGACCGGCGAGCTGGAATATGAGGGTTCCATCACCCTGTTTGGCGCAGATCGCCAACAGTGGGACAGCAGCCAGCTGGCCCACCGACTCGGGGTATTGCCGCAAAGCTCCTCCCTCAACTTCCCCTTTCTCTGCGAAGAAGTGGTCGCCATGGGGCGCTTGCCCCACAGTGAACCGGCGGCGCGGCGCGACGAGATTGTGGCGGCGGCCATGACTCATGCCGGGGTCGAGCATCTGGCCAAGCGGCTCTATCCCGGTCTCTCCGGCGGCGAGCGGCAGCGGGTGCAGTTTGCCCGGGTGCTGGCGCAGATTTGGCAGGCCCCCTCCCCGACCGAGCAAGCCGAGCAACCCCGCCTGCTGCTGCTCGACGAGCCCACCTCGGCGCTGGATCTGAAATACCAGCACCAGTTGCTCACCATGGCGCGCGCCCTGGCCAGCCGCAATACAGCTGTGCTGGTGGTGCTGCACGACCTCAATCTGGCGGCGCGCTATGCCGATCGGCTGGTGATGCTGGAGCGGGGCAAGCTGATGGCCGATGGCACGCCTGCCGAGGTGCTGACCCCTGAGCTCATCGCCCGTCTCTATGACTATCCGGCACAGGTGATCCATCACCCCGAGAGCGGCCTGCCGATGGTGGTGTGACAAATTTAGAGTGCGGTAACGGCTGGAAGCGCGCCATTCATCCCGGAAACTGCAGCGTAAAAACCGGTTTTTCACACCCCATATCGCCCTGCTAACATTCATCATCGCCAGATATGTGGTGTGAATATCCTCACACTTTGCTCAGGCAAAACCCCCGCAGCATCACCGTCTACTTATAATGACGCCGCCTCACAGAAGGCATAACTCATTGATGCTACGGAATAATTACAATGAAGAATATCAACAAGCCCCTACTGGCCGCCGCTATTTCCCTCGGGATGCTGGCTGGCTGCAACAGCGACAACGACTCAAAGGCAGCTGATCCCATGGTTCGTTTTGCCACCTTCAACCTCTCTTTTGATCGCACTGCCGCCGGTATGCTGACCGGTGAGCTGGCGCTGACCCGCACCGAGCAGGATGCCCTGCTAGCCCGCCTCGCCGAAGGGAGCCTGAGCGGCGCCACTGAAACCAAAGCCAAGAACGTGCAGCAGATCCGCAACGTGGCGGAGATCATCCAGCGCACCCGCCCGGATGTGTTCCTGCTCAACGAGTTCGACAACGACGGCAAAGGCGAGAGCACTGCCGATCTGAAAGCCTTCAACGACAACTATCTGGCCCATGCCCAGCACGCAGAGGTGACGGCCATCAGCTATCCAGTGATGCAGAACTTCGCCACCAACACCGGCCTGATGAGCGGTTATGACCTCAATCTGGATGGCAAGGTCAACAGCGGCCCCGACGATGCCTGGGGCTTTGGCAACTACCACGGCCAGTACGCCTTTGCGGTGATGTCCAAATACCCCATCGACACCAAGCAGATCCGTACCTTCCAGCACTTCAAGTGGAAGGATATGCCGGGCGAGCAGAACCCCATCATCGATGACTGCAACAATCCCAAGGTCAAGATCCCGGCCAGCCGCCAGTGTGGTGATGCCTGGTATTCAGACGCGGCCTGGCAGCAGTACCCGCTCTCCTCCAAGAACCACGCCGATGTGCCGGTACGCATCAAGACCGAGAAGGGTGAAGAGGTGATCCACTTCCTGATCTCCCACCCGACCCCACCGATCTTTGCCAACGCAGCGCGTCACACCGTCAAGCACAACCGCGCCGAGATCGCCTTCTGGAACGACTACGTCAAGGGTCTCAACTACATGACCGATGACAAGGGCACCAAGGGTGGGCTGGCCAAAAACGCCAAGTTTGTCATCGCCGGCGATCTCAACGCCGATCCGCTCACCGGTGACGGTGACCTGACCGCCATTCAGGATCTGCTAAACAACCCGCTGATGAATCAGGCCATCACCAATGGCACCCTGATCCCGGTCAGCGAAGGGGGCCCGGAGTGTGTCAGCAAGGGGACCGACTGCAAACGCAACCTCAATCGCCCCAATCCGGAGCGGATCACCAATAGCAGCGTGCTGCAGCTGGATCACGTCATCCCCTCCGCCAACCTCAACGCGGTCAAGAGCGGTGTCTACTGGCCTGCCAGCTTCGAGGCCGGTTATCACCTGGTCTATGATGCGAAACTCGGCATCGCCAAGGGAGTCAGTTCGGATCACCGCATGGTGTGGGTCGATCTCAAACTCGACTAACCCTGCCATGACCCCGCTGCGGCGGGGTCTTTTATTGGCGAGGGGTGGCGCGTTGACCACGGCTCATTAATCCACCGCTTGGCATGGCATCCCCCATCCATAACAGTTGAATGGGCCTCGCGATCACAGAACCGCCGCGCCAATGGTGGTAGCATGCCTCCTCTTGCCATCCGGCCGCACGGCGGATCCGGTGGCCCTCCCTCCTCCGCTTTCACTTTTTGAGGAACGATTTGATGGAACTGCTTCTGCTTAGCAACGGTAAAGCCAACGAATTTCCGGGTCTGCTCGGCTGGGCCCGCGATCGGGTTCAGAGCCTGCTGGCTCGCAAACAGGTCAAGCGCATTCTGCTCATCCCCTACGCGGTGATCCGCAGCGACTGGGATGCCCGCGCCAACGAGCTGCAGGAGAGTCTGGGAGTCGATGCCATCAGCATCCACCACTTCGATGACCCGGTCGATGCCATCAATCAGGCGGACGCCATCTTTATCAGCGGCGGCAACACCTGGCGCCTCAACCAGATGCTGCATGAAAACAGCCTGATCGTGCCGATCCAGCGTGCCGTGCGCGAGCGGGGTGTCCCCTATGTGGGCTGGAGCGCCGGTTGCAACGTGGCGACCCCGAGCATCCGCACCACCAACGATATGCCGGTTTGCAGCGCCGCCGTGCTGCCCGCGCTGGGCCTGTTCCCGCTGCAGATCAACCCGCACTATCTGGACGCCAGCATCAGCGGCCACATGGGCGAGACCCGCGACGAGCGTCTGGCCGAATTCTGCGCCATCAACCCGAGCGAATATGTGGTGGCTCTGCGCGAAGCGAGCCTGCTGCAAATCACCGGAGAAAACGGCAGCGAGCGTCTGGAGTACTGGAGCGCCCGTGAGCAGGACTTCAAGATCTTCAAACAGGGTCAGGAGCCGCAAGCCTTTATGGACGCCGCCCCGCTGGCCGAGCTGACCCCCTTCAAGGTCGGCTGAGCCACGCAGAGCACCGCGCCACTGGCAGGCGGATAGCTCGCGAAACCGTTAAAACAAAAGAGGGATGGCTCAATGCCATCCCTCTTTTTATCGTCATCTTTCGGCTGGTTGCAGCCTGCTTACTCACCCTGCAGGGTCACCAACACCTTGCGGGCACCGCCATCGATGCGATGCTCGCCAAGCCAGATCCCCTGCCAGGTGCCGAGCGCCAACTGACCATCGCGGATCGGCAGTTGCAGGCTCACCCCGAGCAGGGAGGATTTGATGTGGGCGGGCATGTCATCCGGCCCCTCATAGGTGTGGCGATAGTAAGGGGCATCTTCCGGCGCCAGCCGATGCAGATGGGCCTCCATATCGCTGCGCACACTCGGATCGCAATTCTCGTTGAGGGTGAGCGAGGCGGAGGTGTGTTGCAGCAGCAGGTGCGCCATGCCAATCCGGTAATCCGCCAGCATCGGCAGCTTGGCCACCAGCTCGTCCGTCACCAGATGAAAGCCCCGCGAACGGGGCTTAAGAGTCAGCAGGCACTGCTGCCACATCAGACGTACTCCATAAAGACGCGGGAGGTGAGTTTGGTGATGAGCTCGTAGGGGATGGTGCCAATCTCGTCGGCCACCCGCTCTACCGGCAGCCCCTCGCCCCATAGCACCGCCTCGTCACCGGCCTTGTCGGTTGCGCCCGGCCCCAGATCGACCGTGCTCATATCCATGGAGACACGCCCCACCAGCGGCACGATGCGGCCGTTGATCAGCACGGATGTGCCATTGGGCGCCATGCGCGGATAACCGTCACCGTAGCCGATGGCGATCACGCCAAGGCGAGTATCGCGATCTGACACCCAGTTGGCGCCATAGCCCACCGGCTCGCCCGCCTTGTGATCCCGCACCGCAATCAGCTGGGTCTTCAAGGTCATCACCGGCTGCAGGTCGTAATCGGCCGCCACCGTGTTGGGGAAGGGCGACACGCCATAGAGGATGACGCCGGGGCGCACCCAGTCGCAGTGGGAGTCCGGCCAGGCCAGAATGCCCGCCGAGTTGGCCATGGCACGCTCACCCGCCAGCGGTGCCGTGAGACGGCTGAAGAGGTCAATCTGCTCGCGGGTAGTGGGCTGCTCCAGCTCATCGGAGCGGCTGAAGTGGGTCATGATGTTGAACGGCTGCACCACGTTCTTGCACTTGCCGAGGCGCTCGATAAAGGCGGGCATCTCGTCGGCCCGCACCCCGAGCCGGTGCATACCGGTGTCGAGCTTGAGCCAGGCCACCACGGGGGCTGGCAGCTCGGCCTGCTCCAGCGCTTCGAGCTGCTCCCAGGTGTGAACCGCCGTCTGCAGATTGTTGGCCGCCAGCACCGGCAGATCGTCGGCGGAGAAGAAGCCCTCCAGCAGCACAATGGGTTTGACCACGGCGCAGGAGCGCAGCATCAGCGCCTCTTCGATACGGGCCACCGCATAGGCATCCGCATCCACCAGGGTGCGGGCGACCGGCAGCAGTCCGTGGCCATAGGCGTTGGCCTTGACCACAGCGATGATCTTGCAAGCGGGAGCGTGGCGCTTGACCACGGCGAGGTTGTGGCGCAAGGCCGCAGTGTTGATTTGGGCAGTAGCCGCTTTCATGGTTTTCCCTTACGAGGGCACAAATGGTCTCCCCCTCATCAGGCCGAAGACCGCCACTCACTTATCGTCGTCGAAGGCCGGACCGGCATAATTGTCGAACCGGGAAAACAGGCTCTGACGGGCTGCTTTGCTGTGAATGGCAAGCAGGTCAGAGCGGTGGTGGCAATCCTGACCACAGGATTGCCATGATTGTTACTTATCAATAATCGTCATCAAACGCCGGACCGGCATAGTTGTCGAACCGGGAGAACTGACCCTGGAAGGTGAGACGCACTCTTCCGATAGGGCCGTTACGCTGCTTGCCGATGATGATCTCGGCAATCCCCTTGTCCGGGCTGTCATCGTGATAAACCTCATCACGATAGATAAACATGATCAAGTCCGCATCCTGCTCGATGGAGCCCGATTCACGAAGATCCGAGTTGACCGGGCGCTTGTCGGCCCGCTGTTCCAGGCTTCGGTTCAGCTGGGAGAGCGCCACCACAGGGCACTGCAGCTCTTTCGCCAAGGCCTTAAGGGAGCGGGAGATCTCGCCGATCTCCAGGGTACGGTTATCGGAGAGCGCCGGCACCCGCATCAGCTGCAGGTAATCCACCATGATCATGGATAGGCCACCGTGCTCGCGTGCCACCCGACGGGCACGGGAGCGCACTTCGGTCGGGGTCAGGCCGGAGGCGTCATCGATATACATCTTGCCCTTCTCCAGCAGCAATCCCATGGTGGAGGAGAGGCGCGCCCAATCCTCGTCATCGAGCTGACCGGTACGTACCTTGGTCTGATCGATGCGACCGACCGAGGCGAGCATACGCATGATGATCTGCTCGGAGGGCATCTCCAGCGAGAAGATAAGCACCGGCTTGTCGGCAGTGAGGGCCGCATGCTCGCACAGATTCATGGCAAAGGTGGTCTTGCCCATGGAGGGACGGGCCGCCACGATGATCAAGTCCGAACGCTGCAAACCGGCGGTCATCTTGTCGAGATCGTTGTAACCGCTCGATACCCCGGTCACCCCGTTGTGCGGGGTCTTGAACAGCTCTTCAATCTTGTCGACAGTCTGCTCGAGGATCAGCTTCAGGGGCTGAGGCCCCTCGTTGGCGCTGGTGCGCTGCTCGGCAATTTTGAATACCTTGCTCTCGGCCAGGTCGAGCAGATCGCCGGAGGTGCGGCCCTGTGGCTCATAGCCCGCTTCGACTATCTCGTTGGCGACCGAGATCATCTCCCGCACCACCGCCCGCTCGCGCACGATTTCGGCGTAGGCGTTGATGTTGGCGGCACTCGGGGTGTTCTTGGCGATCTCCACCAGATAGGCGAAGCCACCCGCCTCTTCCAACTGTTCGGAGCGCTCCAGCTCCTCCTGCAGGGTGATGAGGTCAATGGGGTTGCCCGCGTTGGAGAGGCGGGTCATGGCCTGGAAGATCAACCGGTGCGGACGGCTGTAGAAATCCTGATCGATCACCCGTTCGGCAACCCGATCCCAGGCATCATTATCCAGCATCAGGCCGCCCAGTACGGACTGTTCGGCCTCAAAAGAGTGGGGAGGAACTTTCAGCTGTTGTGTCTTGGCGTCTTTTTTCGCCGTCACTTGCTCTGCCATACACATAAAAACCGCAGCGGGAAGGGGACGGGAATTTTACAAAAGAAAGCCAACTACGGCGAGCCCTATCTGGCGGCTCATACCATCATAAAGGGCCAAACCAGAGTCTGCTCTACCTTGACCATTTTGATTTTGCTTCGCATTTTGCGCTCCTTGCGACTCAATCTTCTGCTTTTCATCCGGTTTACTCCTCTTGTTTGACGCCGCATCGCGGCTACCTCGTTCATGAATAATTCATGCCAGAGGTGATATTGATGAATACAAGCTGCGACACAATTAGGGACAGGCAGCCTGCCATGCGCCTTGCTGAGCTTGCCAAAGCGGAGCATGCCCCACCCACAGACGAGAGTGAAAAGAGTCAAAATGAAAAAGATGCTGACCCTGTTTGCCGTGATCCTGGCCATTGGCCTGGGGGCACCTCACGCCGAAGCCAAGAAATTTGGCGGCGGCAAATCCTTTGGTAAAAGTTACAAAACTGCGCCGGCCCAGCCTGCGGCCAAACCGGTCGACAACAAGAATCCGACACTGAATGCCCAGACGCCGCCGAAAAAGAGCGGCATGATGGGTGGCCTGCTGGGCGGCCTGCTGGCTGGCGGCCTGTTTGCCTACCTGCTGGGCAGCGGTGCCTTTGAAGGTCTGCAAGGAATGGACTTCCTGCTGATCGCCCTGCTGGCGCTGGGTGCCGTCTTCCTGATCCGTACCCTGCGCAAGGGCAAGGTCGCGACGCCACAGCCACAACAGGCGGCCTATGCGGGCTATCAGCCACCGCAATCCACGGCCCCGCAGCAGTTTGAGCAGAGCAACAGCGCACCGCAAGCCACCGGCTTTGCCGACAGCGATGTGCCGTTCCGCCTGCCGCCAGGCTTTGACATGAACAGCTTCCTGGCCGGTGCCCGCGATCACTATCGCACCCTGCAAGAGGCGTGGAACAAGAACGATCTGGAAAAGGTGCGCGAGTACGTCAGCCCCGAGCTGTTTGAACAGCTCAAAGCCGAGCGCACCGAACTGACTGGCGACCAGCATACGGAAGTGATGTACGTCGATACCCAGCTGGTACGCGCCGACTACGGCAGCGACTGGGCTCAGGTAAGCGTGCGCTTCAGCGGCCGCTACATGGACCGTCAGGAGCAGGTCGAGGAAGACATTAAAGAGGTGTGGCACCTCGAGCGCGATCTGGCCAAGAACAATGCCCCCTGGCATATCGTCGGTATCGAACAGCTGTAAGGTTTAGATTGTCACTACGCAAGAGGCGGCCCACGGGCTGCCTCTTTTCATTTCATCCCCTCACCTGACCTCATACAGGCGGTGGCTATCGTCATTGATGATTGAAGAGTTGTAACCGCCACCCAAACAACGACAAAGGGCAGCCACCGGCTGCCCTTTCGGATCACATCTGGGGCTATGCGCCCCGCTGACGAATCAGTTACACCCTTCGGTAGACGTTGAGTTCAGATAGCTCACCTCATTGCCTGGCTGATAATCGGCCACGTTGATGGTCTTCTTGATTTCGATGAACTCTTTCAGCACGGCAGCATCGACCAACCCGGCATTGATGGTATCGATCTTCGGATAGCCGTCACCACCGGAGGCGCTGAAGCTCGGGATCGCGAAGCTGTAGGTTGCTGCCGGATCAAACGCCTTGCCACCGATACTGGTGATATTGACGCTCTTGGCTTGGCAATCCACCGCCATGTTGATACCGCCAAACTGGGCATAACCACCGGTATTGCGGGTCTTGGTTGCCACCTGGCCCAGATAGGTCGCCAGATCACTCCCCTTCATGGCCGCCTTGTTGACCGTGTTGCCAAACGGGTGCACCAGCAGCACGCTGCGGTAGGTGATATCACCGGCCGGGATGCTGTCACGCACACCGCCTGAATTGACGATACCAAAGTCGACCCCCAGCTTGCTGCTGGTCGCCGTGGTGATGAGACGACCCAGGTTGGTCTGTTTGTTGCGAACCGAGTTGCGATCACCAACCAGCAAGCCATCTGCCGAGCCAATGACGACATTCAGCTCTTGCTGACCTTTCTCCTGATAACCCAGCAGGGTGTTATACAGCTCGGGGTCCTTGGTGATCTCATCCTGGATCAACACCATGTTGGCCGGGTCCTTGGTCACGGCACCGTTGGCATCGATCGCCTCGCCCTTGGCATTGCGCTTGATCAGGTTGACCGGGATCAGGTCATAGCTGGTCAGGGTCAGCTTGCCATTCTGGTACTCAAACTGGGCACGGCCCACATACTTGCCCCACTCGTGAGCCTGCATGATCCAGGTACCGTTTTGCTGATCTGGCTGGCAGTTATCACCCGGTTTGAAATTGGCGTACTTGTTGGTGGTGCCCGGTTCCATACAGACCGGATTCTGGGAGTGACCACCAATGATGGCATCCAGAGTCCCTGCCGGCAGCGCACGAGCCATCTCTACATCGCCCGGCGCGTTGCTACCGTGCTGACCATCGGCATAGTGGCCCATGTGGGTGATGGCAAAGACCAGATTGGCCTCCTTGTTGTCACGGATCTGTTTGCCCAGCTTGGCCGCCTCGCTGGTCGGATCGCGGAACTCCAGGGTCTGCACGTTGTTGGGATCCACCAGCTGGGCGGTATCCTCGGTAGTCAGCCCCAGCACGGCGACCTTGAGGCCGCTCTCCAGCTTGAACACCTTGTAGGGGTCAAAGTAGTGTTTACCGCTGGCCTTGTCATAGATGTTGGCCGAGAGCATGGGGAACTGAGCCCACTTGCGCTGCTTTTCCAGCACGCTGAGGGGGTTGTCGAATTCATGGTTGCCCACCGCCATCGCATCGTAGCGAATGCTGTTCATGCCGACGAAGTCAGGCTCGGCATCCTGCAGATCGGACTCCGGCACCCCGGTATTAACATCACCACCGGAGAGCACCAACACCTCGCTGCCAGCAGCCTTGGCCTCGCTACGCAGTTGCTCGACCAGAGTCTTCTGGGCAGCCATACCATACTCATTTTCGGCGTTGTGCCAGAAACGGCCGTGGGTATCGTTGGTGTGCAGGATGGTCAGTTTGCAGACATTTTCGGTGCAGGGTGCAACGGTGTCATTGCTCGAGGTATTACAGCCAGTCAGTGCAGCAAGCACGGCCAGTGCCACGCCGCCTTTGATGAAGTTATTATTCATATCCATATCACCTTGATTGTTTTGTTATTTAATGACCTTATCCAGCCGGTCGGGCGCCAATATAACAAACAACAGATGACCGTTTTTCATCGATGACTCACAAATTCCGTTAATTGTGATCTTCGGCCCAACATCCGGCTTCCTGCTGATTTATCAGGTTTTTTGTTGAGCAGTCACTCACTTGCTCCCCTCCCGCACCAAGGAGGCGCCACCCGGACGCGCCTTTGTGGCATACTCCCCAGCCAGCCATGCCCGAGGAGATGATTTGATGGCCAAGTACGACAAGATTTCCCCCGAGACCCAGCAGGAGGCGATGAAAATTGCCCGTGCCAACCAGAAGCCGGGGCAGACCAAGGAACAGACCCAGCTTATCGCGCAAGGGATCCAGAAAGGCATCGACGAATACAAGAAACAGATGAAGGCGCGAGCCCGCGAAGCGAGCCGCCAGAAAAAAATGCAGGCCAAAGCCAGGCAGCCACAGGGCGCGCCACAAACCGAAGAGCAAGACGATCAGCTTGAAGTGATTGAAGTAAGCCATCAGCATCCCCTGCCCTGGATCTTGCTGGTGGTGAGCTGGCTGGGATTTGCAGCAGCCTGGTTCTGGTTGCACTAAGATGCGCTAGCAAACCTTTATCCGGGATCCTCTTCACAGCCCGGGCCCGGGCTGCTGGTGATTACCTGCGAAGAGTGATTAAATCCCGCGCCTCTTGCACCGGACTCCCTGTTTTTTGACGATCAGTTTTCAGGAAAGATGTTATGAACCCCGCTCCGCTCTATCTGCTGGCCCCTTTTGTACTGTTCCTTGTGACCATGCTGCTCTATCGCATTTCGCCGCTGCGGGCGGTCGCCGCCGGTGGGGTACGCTGGTTTATCCTCCCCGCCTTCACCCTGTTTATTTTGCTGATCATCATCAATGGAGCCGCCAATCCCGCCCTGCGCGATCCGGCATTCCACTGGTTGATGCCGGGCCTTGGCTTTGCCCTGAGCCTGTTTCCGGCCCTGCCCAAGGCGCTGGTGCCACGGCTCGCCATCAAAGAGGGGGCCTTTGCCGCCCTCGGTCTGATGCTGATGAGCCTGGCCATGGTCTACTGACCAACCGGCCACAGCAGTTAGCATGATGCAAGGGGCGCTCTGTGACGGGCGCCCCTTGTACAAACAATGGCCTGCAGGCATCTTGGTAACAGGATAACCAGCAAGGAGGCCAGATGGACAATCCGCCCGATTTCATGGCGCTGTGGGATTATCAGGATCCCGCCGCCAGCGCCCTGCGTTTTCACACCCTTCTTCCCGAAGCGCGTGCCGCCGCCGACCTGCAACTCGAACTGGAGTTGCTGACCCAAATTGCCCGCACCCACTCGCTGCAGCGCCAGTTTGCCGAAGCCCATCAGCTGCTCGACGAGATAGAGCCCCGCCTCACCGATCAAACCCCCAGAGCGCGGATCAGGGCCCTGCTGGAACGAGGCCGCACCTTTAACTCGGCGGGCGACAAAGCCAGTGCCAAACCGCTGTTTGAACAAGCCTGGCAATGGGGGCTCAAGGAGAAAGAAACCTATCTCGCCATCGACGCCGCTCACATGATCGCCATCGCCGCACCACTGGAAGAGCAGAGCCGCTGGCATCAACTGGCGATGGAGCTGGCGGAACGCAGCAGTGACGAGAAGGTGCGTGGCTGGCTTGCCCCCCTTTACAACAATCAGGGCTGGACCCTGTTCGAATTGGGCCGCTTTGATGAGGCGAAAATCCAGCAACAGAAGTGCCTGGCCTGGCATCTGCAGCATAACCAGCCGGCCAAGGCGTTTATCGCTCGCTGGAGTCTGGCTCGCCTGACCCGGGCCCAGGGTCAGCACCAGCAGGCACTGGCAGAGCTGCACCAGCTCAAGGCCGATATGGCCGAGGCAGGCGAACCTGAGGATGGTTATCTGTTCGAGGAGCTGGGGGAGAATGCCTTGGTACTCGACGATCCGCTGGCCGCGGAATACTTCTCCCGTGCCTGGTTTCTGTTGTCGCAAGACCGCTGGTTCAGCGCCAACGAGGGGGAGCGACTGGCCCGCCTCAAGCGCCTCGCCAAACTCTGATCCCCAAAATAGCAAGGGCGGCACACTAGCCGCCCTTTCTGCTGGCAAGATGGTTCAGGCCCGATTGGACTCCTCCCACCCCTGCTTTTTACGGTAAATGGTAGAGGGGCTGATCTCGAGCAGGGCCGCCGCCTTGGGAATATTGCCGTCACAGCTGGCGATGGCCTGTTCGATCACCTCTTTTTCCACCAGCCAGAGCGGACGAATTGGCCCGTTGGCAACCCCGGTGGCGGCCGGAGCCGATGCCACCGCTGCCGCAATCGCAGCCGGCAGCTGGGGGCGAACCCCATTGAGCGGTGGCGGCAGAATATCCGGGCTCACCAGCTCCTTGTCATTGAGCACCACGATATTGCGCACCACGTTCTGCAGCTCGCGTACGTTGCCAGGCCAGGGGTAGTCGAGCAGCACTCGCGCCGCCTCGACATCAAAATCCTTGAAGCGTTTGTTCTCCTCCTTGGCGTAGCTCTGCAACAGGGTACGCGCCAGCAGCAGGATATCCTCACCCCGCTCCCGCAGCGGCGGCAGGGTGAGGGGAATGACGTGGAGCCGATAGTAGAGATCCTCGCGAAAACGGCCTGCTTTCACCTCCACCAGCGGATCCCGGTTGGTGGCGCAGATAAAACGCACATCCACCGTCTCGAGCTTGCCGCTGCCGACTCGCTGCACTGTGCCGGTCTGGATGAAGCGCAGCAGCTTGCTCTGCAGGTCGAGATCCATCTCGCAGATCTCGTCGAGAAACAGGGTTCCGCCATCGGCCAGACTGGCCGCCCCCTTGCGATCCCCCTGGGCGCCGGTAAAAGAGCCCTTCACATGACCGAAGATCTCGCTCTCCATCAAATCGTGGGGAATGGCGGCGCAGTTAAGGGCAATAAAGGGCTGTTCGCTGCGGGGACTGCACTGGTGAATCGCCTCGGCACACACCTCTTTGCCGGTGCCGCTCTCGCCCGTGATAAAGACGGTCGCCTTGCTGGGCGCCGCACTTTCGATGATGCGATAGACCGCCTGCATCGACATGGAGGCACCGATAAAGCCGAAGAAGGAGCTGCGCTCGAAGTTCTCCCGATAGTGGGCAACCAGCGAGCTCAACTGCTGGTGTTTCAAGGCATTGCGAACGGTGGCGCAGAGTCGCTTGCTGTCAAACGGCTTGGTCAGAAAATCGAAGGCTCCGAGGCGCATCGCCTCCACCGCCACATCCACCGAGCCGTGGGCGGTGATCACCACCACCGAGCAAGGCAACTGCTGTTCGGTGATCATTTGCAGAATATCCATACCGGACATATCCGGCAGCTCCAGATCCAGCAGCACCACGGGGGGAGGACTTGCCAGCAACTGCGCCAACGCTTGCTGACCACAGTCGGCCTGAACCACCTCATACCCCTCCTGGCGCAGGTACTGTTCATAGACCACCGCCAGACTACGGGTATCTTCCACCAGCAGGACACGCGATTTATTTTCAGCCACTGGACTCATCCTTGTTTTTGATTCTGCGATCTATTTTGCCTTATTTTCGCGCGCAAACCCAACGCCAAGACAGCTCTGTTATCCCGCGATTGCAGGGAATACACAAGTAAAAACGGCTCCTTAAGGAGCCGTTTTTAACTACAAGAAGGGATTACTTCTTGGCGTCGTCAGCAGTCGGCTTCTCGATAGCCAGCAGCTCAACGTCAAACACCAGCACGGCATTCGCCGGGATGGAGCCTGCACCGTGCTCGCCATAGGCCAGCTTGGACGGCAGGAAGAACTTGAACTTGGAGCCAACCGGCATCAGCTGAACACCTTCGGTCCAACCCGGGATAACCTGGTTGAGCGGGAAGGTAGCCGGCTCGCCGCGATCGACGGAGCTGTCGAACTTGGTGCCGTCGGTCAGGGTACCGGTGTAGTGAACCTTGACGATGTCGGTAGATTTCGGCTTGGCGCCAGTGCCCATCTTCTCGACCACGTACTGCAGGCCGGATTCAGTGCTCTTCACACCCTCTTTCTTGGCGTTGGCAGCCAGGAACTCTTCGCCCTTCTTCAGATTCTCAACGGCGTCTTTCTCGGCCTTGGCCTTGGTCAGCTCGTTGATCTTGGCGTCGTAATCCTGCAGTACCTTCTGGATCTCTTCATCAGTCATCTTGGCTTCTTTGCCCAGACCGTCAGTCACCCCTTTCAGGATCACGGTGTTGTCCAGTTTGATGCCCAGTTCCTGCTGACGCTCCAGGGTATTGGCGATGTAACGACCCATGGAGAGGCCAATTGCGTAGCCAGATTGCTCTTCAAAGCTCTTGGCTTCAGCCTTGGTCGCCTCTGCCGGCTTGCTGGCTTCTGCCTTCACTTCGGCGGTATTGGCCGCAGCAGGCTTCTCGTCTTTTTGGCAAGCAGTCAGACCGACGGCAACGGCCGCCGCCAACAGGGACACCTTCAGAAATTTGTTCATCAGTTTCTCCAAACTCCAAATACCGCTCTCGGTTCCATCGTGAAATGAGAGGTTTATCGTGATAAGCGCCTTATACTAACGCCGTGATCGCAGGTAACAAAAGCGTGAGACCGCAAAAATGATAAAAAGTGCCATTTATCTGGTGAGCCTCTGTTTAATGCTCACCGGTTGCGAGCAGAGCTCCCAACCCAACCAGCAAATGACCCTCGCCAGCACGGGTCTGCTGACCGCAGATCTCTCCAGTGATGGCAAGCAGGCCATCGTCTCCAGCATCAGCCAGGGCATCATCGTCTGGGATCTGGAACAGAACCGTCAACGCTGGCGCTGGAAGCAATCCGACTCGGCGGATGATCTGGTATTCATTACCCGCTTTTCCGAAGGCAACAGCCATGCCGTCACCGCCACCCCAGACACCTTTGCTACCTGGCGGCTGAACGACGGGCAATCACAAGGCTACTACTCACTTCCTGAATCCAGGCTGAGGGACATCGCGCTCTCTGCCGACGGTCGTTATGTGCTGATAGGTCGGGAAGATGGCAAGGCCGAGTGGCTCGATACCCGAAGCGGTCGTCGCCTGCAGTTTCTGGGGCACACCGAACAGGTCAATACGGTGGATCTCTCCGCCAACGGTCGCTACGCCCTGACTGGCGGCAACGACTACAGCGCCTATCTGTGGGATACCCGTAGCGGGCAGGTGATCTGGCGGTTCAACCATGGTGGCCGGGTGATCATGGCCAGACTGGAGCCGAGCGGCCGCTACGCCTTCACCGCCGACAGCAGCCGGGCCAGCATCTGGGATCTGAAAACCGGCAAGGAGGTGAGTCAGCTGCAATATGATCACCGCTTCGAGGTCTACACCAGCGCCCGCTTTGCCAACGATGGCAAGTGGCTCATCACCGGCGCCCCTTCCCGTCAGCTCTCCCTGTGGCAAGTGAGCGATGGTGCCCTGCTGCAGAGCTGGCGCGTCTCGCCGCAACCCAAGGTGAAACCGCCCAGCGCAGTGGTCTACGGCGTCGCTTTGCGCGACAATAGCCACCTTGTCAGTGCCAGCTCCAGTGGTCTGGCCGAAATCTGGACAATCAAGTAAGGACCCGAAGGCCCATGAGTCAGCAACTTAACGATCGCATCGAAACCCTGGAAACCCGTCTCGCCTATGCGGAGTACACCATAGAGCAGCTCAACGACGAGGTAACCACCCAGGGCCGTGAACTCGATCGACTCAAATACCAGATCCAGCTGCTGATCGACAAACTGCAAAGCGTACAACCCAGCCAGATTGCCAGCATGGCCGAAGAGACCCCTCCGCCGCACTACTGAACCGGCGCTATCTCTGGTCTGGCGACATGGCTTGGCACCACTGTCAGCCAATAAAAAACCCGCGATTATCGCGGGTTTTTTATCATCGGCCTGGCCGTGATTAGTGGTGATGACCCTTGCCACCACAACCGCCACCACCGCAGCAACCGCCGTGACCATGGTCATCACCGTGGTCGTGGCCATGATCGTGACCGTGGCCAGCACCGCCGCAGCAACCGCCCTGGCCGTGATCCTCATCATGGTCGTGACCATGACCACCACAGCAGCCGCCGTGATCGTGGTCATGACCGTGATCGTGACCGCAACCACCGGCACCGTGAACGTGGCCGTGAGCCAGCTCTTCGGCAGTGGCAGCACGCACGTCCTTGATCTCGACCTTGAAGCCCAGAGTCACACCAGCCAGCGGATGGTTGCCATCCACTTTGACGAACTCTTCGGACACTTCAACCACGGTCACCGGACGGTGGCCATCGTCGGTTTCAGCCACAAAAGTATCCCCTTCGGAGACTTCCATGCCATCGAACAGCTCGCCCGGTACTTCTTGTACCAGTGTCTCGTCATATTCGCCGTAGGCCTGGCTCGGTGCCAGAGTCACTTCGAAGGCTTCACCTACCGCGCGACCTTCCAGCTCGGCTTCCAGGCCTGAGACCAGGTAACGGGTGCCGTGCAGATAGACCAGCGGCTCTTTGCCGACAGTGCTGTCGATGACTTCACCGTGCTCGTCGGTGACTGTGTATTCCAGCGTAACCACGCTCAGAGGAGCTACTTTCATGTCAGGATCCTGCGGATAGAAAAAAACGGGCTCAGAATACCCTAAAAAGCGGGCCGCGCATATGCCGTGCGGCGCCACTGAGTGACGAAAAAAACGGCAACAGCGTCAGCAAGGAGACCCTCATTCCACCCGCCGTTCCCTTATCAGGGGCGAAACACCCCGATCACCTCTTCCGCCTCGCGAGTCTGCTTGTCGACCTCGGCAGGCGTTTGTACCTGGGTATCGCCACAGGCGACGCAGGTCACCTTCTCGACTCCATGCTCCAGATACAGCATCATGTTGTCCAACTTGCCGCACGCCGGGCAGACTGCACCGGCAATGAAGCGCTTTTTACGTCTGGTTTCCATATTTGTTACCTCCAGGCAGCATCATATCAGGGTTTTTACATGCATCACGCCATCGAGTATCACCATTTTTCCTGCCAGGGCCTGCACGCCGGCAACCGCAAACGAACTCCGGTCGGGCAGCTGTTGCGGATCACCCGGGGCGCCGCGCTGCTGAGACTGGGCCAACATGAGCTATTGCTGCCGGCAGGCAGCAGCTTCTGGCTCTGCGCCGATGCCCTCGCCGCCTTCAGCCCCCTCAGCGGTTGCGAGTACGATCAGCTGAATGTCTCTTTGCGCGTGGCTCAGCCGCAGCAGGCAGGCTGGCTGCAGACGACCCCGCTGCTCGATGCCCTGCTCGACTCGCTAGCCCGGTGGCAACGTCCGAAAGAGTGGCAAGGGGCCTACGGTCAGCGACTGCAGGTGATCCTGGATGAGCTGCAACAGTGCGCCATCAGCCAGCAGGGTTATGGTGAGCTGCAAGCTTGCTGGCAAGCGCTGGCCAATGGCCAGCCGGAGTCTCTGCAACAGTGGGCACAACAAGCCGATGCGCCGATGGAAGGGAGTAAATTGCAACAACAGTGGCAACTTCTACAGGCGCTCAGATTGCTCAAGGGCGGCAGCAAACCCGCGCAGGTGGCCAGCAAGCTGGGTTATGCCGATGAGGCCTCATTGCAAGCTGCCTGCCAGCAGTGGGGATTTGGCGAAGATGGTGATCAATAACCGGACGCCGGTGTGAATGCGCCAAATAAATCGGCTGAACGAGTCCAGTTTTTTTGCCAGATGATCGTTAACAAGGAAGGGCCATCCCCACCGTAATCCTTTATGCTAGAGACCTGAAGTGACTGCCAACGTTTCGACCAACAGGACATCTGCCATGACGAGCAAAGCCAATCAATCCCAAGGCATGTTGCTGTTTCACCTTTCGGCCCAGCAATCCTTTGCCATCGGTACTCTCAAGGTGAAGGAGATAGTCCCTTACACCCAGCTGACCGCCATGCCACACTCGCATCCGACCGTGTTGGGGGCCGCCAACATGCGCGGTTCCACCATTCCGGTGATCGACATGGCAATGGCGGTGGGTTATCGCCCCATCAGCAAGGAGGAGATGCCGCACTGCTTCATCATCATCACCGACTGCCGCCGCACCCTGGTGGGCTTTCTGGTACGGGGTATCGACAAGATCACCGAGTGCAACTGGCGCGATATCGAATCACCTCCCGCCGCCCTCGGCCACAATGTGTTCGTAACCGGTGTAACCCGGGTCAATGACCAGCTGATCCAGTTGCTGGACGTGGAGCTGATCCTCTCCCGGGTCTATCCGGACGATCCGAGCCACCTCTATCCGGTACTGACCGATGTGCAGCGGGAGCGGATCAAGCCGATGCGGATCCTGCTGGTTGATGACTCCTCGGTTGCCCGCCGTCAGCTGATGGCAGCGCTGGACTACATCAATATTCCTTATGAGGTCTGTACCAATGGCAAGGATGCACTGACCCTGATGCAGCAACGGGCCAGCCAGAAGACCCCTATCGACATTCTGGTGAGCGATATCGAGATGCCGGGGCTTGATGGCTACGAGCTGGCCTTCGAAGTGCAGAGCGACAGCAAACTGGCGGGAGCCTACATCATCCTCCACACCTCGCTCTCCAGCGAGATCAGTGTGGAGCGTGCACATCAGGTGGGGGCCCATGAGGCGCTGACCAAGTTCGAGGCCAACGAGCTGATCCAGGCCATGCTGCGCGGCGCCGAACATCACGATCGCCTGCTGAAATAAACCAATGACTGGCGGGAGGTCACTCCTCCCGTCCTCCTTATCTTCGACACTGACCGGCTGACCCCATGCTGACCGAGAGCCACTTCCACGCCCCCTGGTGGGCCCGCAATCCTCATCTGCAGACCATATTGCCCAAATGGCTGCGCCGCCCCCCTGCCCGTTTTGTGGCTGAGCGTTTTGAACTGCAGGATGGCGACTTTGTCGACCTCGCCTGGAGCGGGGAAGTCAGCCTTGATGAACGGCCGCTGGTAGTGGTGTTTCACGGGCTGGAGGGGAGCATTCACTCCCACTATGCCAAGGGATTGTTCGCCCACCTGCAGCAAGAAGGCAGAGAGGCTGTGCTGATGCACTTTCGCGGTTGCAGTGGCGAGCCCAATCGCCACCTGCAAGCCTATCACTCCGGCGCCATCGGTGATGCGCAGGAGCTGATTGCCGAGCTGAGCCAGCGCTTCCCGGGCAAACCGCTGATCGCCATCGGCTTTTCACTGGGTGGCAATATGCTGGTCAATCTGCTGGCGCGAGCCTGTCCTGCGGCATTGAAAGCGGCGGTGGTGGTCTCGGCCCCGCTGCAACTGGCGAGCTGCGCCGAGCGGGTCAATCAGGGCTTCTCGAAGGTCTACCAGAACTATCTGCTGCGTACCATGCGCCGCAATCTGCTCAACAAAATCAGCCAGCAGCAGAAAGCGAGTGAACGCTGGCAACCCCAGCAAGTAGAGCAGATTGCCACCCTGCGTGATTTTGACGAGCTGGTCACCGCGCCACTGCACGGCTTTCACAGTGCAACCCACTACTACCAGAGCTGCTCCGGCCTTCCCCTGCTGCGCCAGATCGCGATCCCGACCCTGATCATCCACGCCGCCGACGACCCTTTTATGTCACACGCCGTCATTCCACGGCCGGAGCAACTCTCGCCCACGGTGCGCTATGAGCTGAGCCAGCGCGGCGGCCATGTCGGCTTTCTGCACGGCACGCCCTGGCGGCCACGGTTTTGGCTGGATGAGCGGATCAGCCGCTGGATTGCCGAACAGAGTCACTCTGCAACACAGAACTGATTGCGTCCGAATTCCTTGGCCCGATAGAGCGCCTGATCGGCCCGCTCCAGTAGCTGCTCGCCACTCTCCCCGTTTCCCAGTGCTGCGATCCCCTGACTGATGGTCACCCGATCGGCGACGTCGGATGCCAGATGCTCAAGCTGCACTTCAGCCAGCCCATCCTGCAACCGCTGCGCTACCTTAGCTGCGCCCTGACTATCGGCATCGGGTAGCAGCAACACAAACTCCTCACCGCCGTAACGGGCAGCCAGCTCCGCCTCACTGCGCACCACACGCATCATCAACTGCGCCACTTCCCGCAGGCAGACATCTCCCGCCTGATGGCCATAGTGATCGTTAAAGCGCTTGAAGTAGTCCACATCAATGAGGATAAGGGCAAGCGGAGTGCCGCTCGACTGACTATGGGCTCTGCAACGTTCGAGTTCCTGACTGAAGTGGCGCCGGTTGGCAAGACCGGTCAGTGGATCCTGCTTGGCCAGTGCATCGAGGCGCCGCAACAGAGCCAGATTGTCATGCTCGCGAATTACGGCCAACTCAAACCAGCGATGCAGCATCCGGCGGCCAACCTCCAGCGCCATGATGGTACATACCACTTCAAGCAGATAAAGCTGGGGAAAATCCACCTCCAGCCACCACAAGCGCGCAACGCCAAATAGCAACGGTACACTGAGATAGGCATATAGCACGCGTCGGTCGGGATAGAACGCGATCAGCGCGGCCAGTAAATTGAGGCGCATGATCCCGTTGGCATAGCTTGCACCTCCCCGCAGCTCAACTTCACCAATGGTGAAGATATGCAGCGTCCAGACGCCCCCCCAGACCAACATTACGACCAGTGCGCACCATAGCCAGACTCGATCCTGCATATGGTTGCAGAGCAGGGCTGCAACCGGCAGTAGCAGTAGCACTACCATGACAAAACCCAACTCACTCTGAAAACGCCATGGTAGAGCACCATCACTGGCCAGGCCCGCCTGACTGTAGACCTGGTAGCGTATCGCAAGAAACAGCACCACCAGCCAGTTCAACAGCCAGAACCAGACCATGCCGCGACTGATAGCCTGCCGGCGAGCAAGATCCATGTGAGCCGACATCGTTGAGGGGGCCCGGCGTTGCTCTTCAGACAACATGTCTCACACTCCACGAAACGCGTAAAAAGAGGTTGCACTCATTTTATTGCGCACAACAATAGCTGACAGTTATACCCTTTTGCATCGAGATCCCTTCATGATAATCCCCTGGCAAGCATTGGATGCCGATACCCTGACCAACCTGATCGAGCACTTTGTGCTGCAGGAAGGCACCGAATATGGCGAGCATGATGTGCCGCTTGAGGCTAAGGTCGCTATGGTAAGGACTCAATTACAGCAAGGCATCGCCGTGATCGTCTATAGCGAGTTGCATGAATCGGTCAATATTGTGCCGCGTGATCGTTTCAACGAGCCGTCTTGACCATCTCGGGTTCACGCCCGTATAACGAAACTCCCAAGGAAGAGAGCATTCTATGTCGGCCAAGCATCCCATTATCGCCGTCACCGGGTCGTCCGGTGCCGGTACGTCTACCTCCACCATTGCCTTTAGATCTATGTTCCACCAGCTGGGTTATCAGGCGGCCGTGGTAGAAGGTGACAGTTTTCACCGCTATACCCGCCCCGAGATGGACGTGGCAATCCGCAAGGCGCGCGAGCAGGGACGCCACATCAGCTATTTTGGCCCCGAGGCCAATGACTTCGGCTTGCTGGAGAGCTTCTTCCAGGGCTATGGCCAGGATGGCACCGGTCAATATCGCCGCTATCTGCACAGCTTTGACGAGGCGGTCCCCTTCAACCAGATGCCCGGCACCTTTACCCCCTGGCAGCATTTGCCGAACGATACCGACCTGTTGTTCTACGAAGGGTTACACGGCGGTGTGGTCACCGAGGATCACAATGTGGCCCGCCACGTTGACTTTCTCATCGGCGTGGTGCCCATCGTCAACCTGGAATGGATCCAGAAGCTCATTCGCGATACCTCGGAGCGTGGCCACTCCCGTGAGGCAGTGACCGACTCCATCGTCCGTTCCATGGATGATTACATCAACTTCATTACCCCGCAGTTCTCCCGTACCCATATAAACTTTCAGCGAGTACCGACGGTGGATACCTCCAACCCCTTCAGCGCCAAGGTGATCCCGAGTCTGGACGAGAGTATGCTGGTGATCCGGTTTCGTGGCATAAAACAGGTTGATTTTCCCTACCTGTTGTCAATGATCGATGGATCATTCATGTCGCGGATCAATACCATCGTCGTGCCGGGCGGCAAGATGGGGTTTGCCATGGAGCTGATCCTCAAGCCACTGATCCAGCAACTGCTCGAAACGGGCAAAATCACCTGATACAAAGGAGCTTATGATGCGCTTTGCCTCTCTCTCTGTGGTGCTACTTGCCCTGCTGGGTGGCTGCAGTAGCGGGCCGTCAGCACCAACGTTTGAGCCCGGAACCATGGTGGCTCGCTCGCTCGGTGACTGGACCTTCGGCGCCACTCCGCGCTACGCACTGGCTGAACAATATCAGTTTGCCGGCGATCAGGCCGAAGGATGGCTGGAACCCATCCAGAATGCGGTCAGTAAAGAACTCAATGGCAAGGGGTGGCAGAGCGTTCCTCTTGATGAAGCGGATCTCTGGGTCGCTATCGGTGTAGCGGGTAACAAGGATATCAGCGATGGACAGATTTTTTCCCGCCTTGGCATGACGCCCGGGGTGCAGGCCACACCAGATCAGCGCAAGGGCACCCTGGCCATCGTGCTACTCGACCGCAAAACCCAGAAAGCCGTCTGGAGTAGCGCCATCTCGCTGGCCAGCGATGTCGCCATTGCCGATAACCAGCGCCAGGCTCTCAGCCAACAGCTCGCGGCCAAACTGCTGGCACCAGTACCAACCCACTGACGTCCTCATCATTTTTGTTAATGCTTTTAATAAGAAGAGCGGCTTGTCGAATGACAAGCCGCTCTTCTTGCGGGAACACACCGGGATTACTTCAGCGTACAGGTCAGCAGCGTCACCCCTTTCTGGGTAAGGAGAGCTTGTTTTTCCTGATTCCAGAAGGTGGTCAGGCCGTCAGAATATTTGGCGCCAGACTCTGACTCCACACGCGCCAGCTTGTGGTAAACACCGGCATAGGGGAACTGCACCATATCAGCCTGGGCATCATAGGTAACGGCCAGCATCTCTTCGCCACACTGGTATTGGCTGTATTGATACTGGGTAGGTTGCGGGCTGCTGCACGCCGCCAGGCCCAAAAGGGGAAGCAGAGCGATCAATTTTTTCATTGCACTTTCCTTATGTAATGGCTTTATGTCATGGCCTTGTGCAGTGGCCTTACGTAACGGCCTTATGCCAGGGTACCAACGAAACTATCGTTATCAAGCTTCAACAATTTGATAACTATGGGTAATTTGTACCGCTTTTTCCAACATCAGGGAAACAGAACAGTATTTTTCCATCGACAGATCGACCGCTCTGGCCACCTGTTTCTCTGCCAATCCCTTGCCTGTCACCACGAAGTGCAGATTAATCTTCTCGAAAACCCGGGGCACGCTATCGACCCGTTCGCCACTGACATCAACATGACATGCGGTCACCGACTGGCGCGCTTTTTCGAGGATGGAGACCACATCAATGGAGCTGCAGCCACCAACCGCCAGCAGGATCATCTCCATCGGGCTGGCCCCCTCACCGGGGTTGGCACCATCCAGGATCACCTTGTGACCGGATTCAATCTCACCCACAAACTTCATCCCTTCCACCCAGCTGACCTTGGCTTTCATCTCGCACTCTCTCCTGTTAATCATGATGATGGATCCCTAGCATAACCCAGTCGCTTATCTCTGCCGAACAGGGGGAGTTGGGATGGAAATAGATCAAAATCAACATCTCCAACCTCTATCTTCCCTAGAATGGCCGAAGCGGCGCAGCAGGCATTACTCAAAGGGCTCTGTCAAAAGCCCGCAAAGCCTTGTCAGCACAGGCAAAGGCTCTTATCCTACTGCGACCAATACAAGGAATGGCAAGATTGGCAGCTTGCCCGGACGCACAAGTCCATAAAAAGACACTACAGAGGAATTCTCATGGTCATTGGCAAACCGCAAAGCGATCCCACCCTGGAATGGTTCTTGTCGCACTGCCACATTCATAAGTATCCCGCCAAGAGCACCCTGATCCATGCGGGTGAAAAAGCGGAGACCCTCTACTACATCGTCAAGGGCACTGTGGCCGTCTTGATCAAGGACGATGAGGGCAAAGAGATGATCCTCTCCTATCTGAACCAGGGCGATTTCCTGGGCGAGATGGGGATGTTCGAGGAGAACGAGAATCCCGAGCGCTCCGCCTGGGTTCGCGCCAAAGGCTCTTGCGAAGTGGCAGAGATCTCCTACAAGAAGTTCCGCCAGCTGATCCAGGTCAACCCGGACATTTTGATGCGTCTCTCTGGCCAGATGGCCAAGCGCCTGCAACACACCAGCCAGAAAGTGGGTAACCTCGCCTTCCTGGATGTGACTGGCCGGATCGCCCAGACCCTGCTCAACCTGGCCAAACAGCCGGATGCCATGACCCACCCGGATGGCATGCAGATCAAGATCACCCGTCAGGAGATCGGCCAGATCGTCGGCTGCTCCCGTGAAACCGTGGGCCGCATCCTGAAGATGCTGGAAGAGCAGGAGCTCATCTCTGCTCACGGCAAGACCATTGTGGTATTTGGCACTCGCTGATGACCCGTCCGCAGGCCTGGCTGAGGCCTTGGGATAAAAAAGGCTGCTACGGCAGCCTTTTTCGATCCTCTCCCCTATAATCCCGAACGCCTTTCACTGTTCCGGCATTCGCCCAGAGAGTTACTATGCACCTTCAATGTCCCCGTTGCCGCAGCCCGCTCCATCTTCATGAAGCCTCCCAGGGGCGCTATTGCGACAACAAACATCACTTCGATCCGGCACCGGAAGGTTATCTGGATCTCATTCCCGGCAAGAAAAACCCCAAAGACAGCGACAGCCGCGCCCTGATGCGCGCCAAGCACCATTTCCTGGAAGCCGGACACCAACTGCCGCTGGTTGAAGCAATGGCCTCCCTGCTCTCTCCGCTGGCCCCGCAAGAGTTGATCCATCTCGGGTGCGGTGAAGGCTACTACTGCCGTGCTCTGGCAGAGCGCCTGCCCGGCTGGCAGTTTGCCGGGATTGATATCGCCAAAAACACCATCTTTGCTGCAAAAAAAGCGCAGCCGGACGGTCAATTTGTCATTGCCGATCCCGCCCGTGCGCCGCTGCAACCAGGCTCGGTTCAGGTGTTGCTGGTCAACGATCTCAAGGTCAAGACCGAACAGCTTGTTAGCTGGCTGGCCCCCGGTGGCTATCTGCTCTATCTGCAGCCGGGCCCGCGCCATCAGTGGCAACTGCGGGTCAGCCTCAATCCGGTGAGCATGGAACACTCCCTCAGCTGGCCAACCCTCGACGGCCTCAATTTGATGGCTCAACAGCGCTGCCAGTTCAGCTTCACCATGGATCAGGCCATGCGCAGCTTTATTCTGGAGACCAGCCGTCTCGGCTGGCGGGCAACCGGTGAGCAGCGTCACGCTTTCGCTCAACAGGGTCCGGATGAACTGGAACAGGATCTGCTGCTGACCCTGTGGCAAAAAGCAAGTTGACTACCTGGCAAGACACTCAAAGGGGCTGGGTTTCCAGGATAGCGTCGTCATCAGTGCGGGTACACAGGGAGGTGTAACAAACTGAGGCGCTGTCACGCCCCCCTGGCGTTGGCTTATTTTGGCGCAATTCCTCACTGTTGCAGCAGATATAAACAAGGTATTGTTCATCAGATAACGTGCAATGTTTCCAGTATTACAGCCTGAATATGGCTGACCTTATACATGGAGCACCGATGGGACGAGGAGTGAGACTCACCGATTTTTAAACTGCCCTTTATCGGATAGAGCAAAACTGGTGAGTTGATATGCTGGCAGACGCCGACGCGTTATGGCTGTCAGGGTAAACTAGCCCATTCTTATATGGTTACGTGCAGGAAACACGGGATGGACCTGCTAGCTCCTTGACAGCAAGTACCTTAAGCAATCTGCGGAGTACTAGGTGGGTATATGTGCTGTATCCAAAACTGGGTATCGCAAGCCAGACTACCTACAGCATCAGCGCTGGGCATATCACATAGGCAACCACCATTCTCACCACTTCAACCGCCCTTTCAACCAGCTCAAGAGTGGCACGAGCAGGTCATGTTAGTGAACTCATCAGCACTCCGGATCTCCAATCTAACTATTTGTCAGCAAAAAACGGATGGAGAACCTGAGCATTATGGCGCAATACATGCTCATGCAAGATAGCAGACAACCAGGTTCACAAAGTGCTACAGGTTGTGTGCCGTCTGCTATCCAGAAAAGCGTTGGCACTATCAGCTGTGACACAGCTCACAACTTGCTTTATCGGCTTGGTTGATGAGGAATGTCGAAATACATAAAAATTAAAATGATAATAACACATTGAATTTAATTGCTTTTCACCTACTTCAAAAATGTCTTTTCTGATATTTCCAGCCCCCTTCCCCGCTCAATTAAACGGCGACAGATTCAGGCCCAGTCAAGGTTCAGGCGCCTACCGTGTGGTTATCGGACCCTTTCCGATTTCCATAGAGCCGATCACAGGTTCGGAAGTGTTTACATCAGAGGAAACATGGATATGAAAAAATCTGCACTGACTATGGCCATCACCAGCTTAGTACTGGCCAGCGGCGCTCAAGCAGCCACTGTTATTAATCAAAATGGTACTAAGCTGGATATTGGTGGCCGAGTAAACGGTGAATATTATGCCTCCGGTAACAAAGATCTCCGTGGTGATTCAAGCTATTTTCGCCTGCATGTTAACGGTGAAACGGCTATCAATAATGAGCTAAATGCTTTTGGTTTCGCTGAGTATAACTTGCCAACCTCTGGCTCTGACAACGATGAACTGCGTTATGCCTATGCAGGTATGAAGCATGATACTTTCGGAACGTTAGTCTATGGTCGTCAAGATGGTTTGTTCGATAAAGCAGTAAAGAACACCACTGATATCATGCCAGAATTTGGTGGTGATGGCCTTGGTAAAGTAAACGATCTATTTGGTACTGGACGTAGCAACGGTCTGCTTCAGTACATCTATACATACGATGGCCTCTCCTTGGGTGCTCAGTTTACCGGTGAAGGTAAAGCTCAAAATAATGACCGTTTTACCAATTCTGGTAATCATTTGATGGGGACTGGTAACGGTTTCGCCACATCAGCTACTTACAACTTTGATAATGGTCTCGGTTTGGGTGTTGCTTATAACCAAGCCAAGAAAACTAACGATCAAAGAAACTATTCATCGTTTGGTGGCGACCATGATGCCAAACTTGTTGGTGGCGCAATTAGCTATACCAATAGCGGTTTCTACATGGCAGTCAACTACTCTCATGGTGAATATCAGTCTATCGTAAACAATGGTTTTGCTGCAGAGAGCAATGGTTATGAAGCCGTAGCAAAATATCGTGCTGGCGACTTTGAACCCATCGCAGCTTACATTAGAGAAGATGTAAAAGACACCTCTAACAATATTAGCGGCCGCCTTAACGAATATGTTGACCTGTCCGTAAGATATTACTTCACCGAGAATTTCACTACCTTTGTAGATTATAAAATGAATCTGCTGGATGATGGTTCCATGAGTGGCTATAGCAAATATGGTCAGCCGACAGATGATATCGTAGCTATCTCCATGGAATATAACTTCTAATTACAGATAGCATTAAAATAAAAAATGCCGGTCATCCGGCATTTTTTTTTGCTTTTTCTTTTTGTCTTTAAAAACAATCATCAATTAATTGCTGACACAATTTGCTACAGATAAACACATTCATAACACATATCTTGGTTACACTTTAATAATTAATGAGCATACTTGATTTTGTAAATTAATACAGAATATATCTATCAAGTATTAAATATCGCCAAGGATGATTTCTGCTGTTCACTTACAGTCATAAGGTTATATCTTCTTGCCACCCATATTTTTATCAGCCAGGTAATAAATGCATGTATAGAAAACATACTCTATTGTTATCCTTTGTTATTTTTAGCTGCTCAGCACTACTCAGTGGATGCAATAGAAATACTAACACGCCATCTATAAGTACCTTACCTACTGAGGTTAGTTATATTAACTTAGTTAATGAAAACATCCCTGTCATTACAAGTTTAGTTGGTAGAGTTGAAGCAGAGCGTGTCTCTGAAGTAAGGCCCAGAGTTGATGGAATAATTTTAAAGCGTTTCTTTGAAGAAGGTGCTGATATAAAAAAAGGACAAATACTGTATCAGATTGATCCAACACCATATGAGGCAACAGTCAAAAAACTCAAAGCTGAATTAGCAAAAGAACAGGCTAATGAAGAGATGCTGAGACTGCAAGATGAACGATTTAAATATATTTTAAGCAAACATCTTATAAGTAAACAAGATTATGATAAGAATCACTCAGCTTGGCAACAGGCAAAAGCTGCCGTCATGGCTGCTAAAGCAGCACTAGATGAAGCTGAAATAAATCTTGGTTATACAAATGTACGAGCCCCTATCAGCGGAAAAATCGGTCGCTCGAATATCACTGAGGGCGCGCTGGTCACCGCCAACCAAACGGCAGCGCTTGCATCTATACAACAACTTGATCATGTCTATATTAACGTGAATCAGTCATCTACTGACCTCATCAATCTAGAAAACGCCGTAAGCAAAGGAAAAATCACTAACCTTAGCTCAACAGGAAATAATGTAAAAATATCACTAATGAATGATACCGATTACCCTCATCTTGGCAGTATAAAATTTTCTGACATTAGTGTTGACCAAGATACAGGTATGGTATTGGTTCGTGTAACAGTGCCGAATCCGGAACACAAATTACTACCGGGCATGTTTGTCAAAGCTTCAATAAAAGAGGGTTCATTAAAGGACAGCTTTTTAATACCCCAGAAAGCAATACAGAGGACTCCTCGCGGAGAAGCATTTGTAATGACACTAACCAAAGATAATCATGTTGCAATAAAAAATGTGTCGCTAGGTAAAATGACTGGTTCTAATTGGACTGTTACATCTGGTTTGTCAAGCATTGATAAAGTTATTGTTGAAGGGATTCAAAAAATCAATCCTGGTGATTTAGTAAAACCATACCTTTATAACTAAGGCCGGAGTATCTATCACATGGCTCGTTTTTTTATAGATCGCCCTATTTTTGCTTGGGTTTTAGCCATAATAATAATGCTCTCAGGCATATTATCCATTATCTTTATGCCTATAGAGCAATACCCTGATATCGCCCCCCCAGTAGTTCGAATTACTACAAGTTACCCCGGTGCGTCGGCTGAAACTGTAGAGAATACAGTAACTCAGAATATTGAGCGGAAAATGCTTGGTATCGATAATCTGATGTATATAAAGTCAACGAGTGATTCGAATGGTAATGGTGTCACTCAACTAACCTTTGAACCAGGAACCGATCCTGATATCGCTCAGGTGCAGGTACAAAATCAGTTAAAAACTGTTGAGGCTCATTTACCTGATGCAGTAAGACAACAGGGTGTCATGGTTAAAAAAACATCCGACTCTTTTCTAATGATTGCATCAATTACCTCCAGCAATCCAAAAGTCAGCCGGGCAGATCTTTCAGACTACTTATTAAATAATATTTATGAACCACTAGGCCGGGTCAACGGTGTTGGAGAGCTACAAGTATTCGGTAGCCAATATGCCATGCGTATCTGGCTTGATCCTAATAAATTGGCACAGCTTAACTTATCTGTTGCTGATATTAAAAAAGCTATTAAATCCCAAAATTCTCAAGTATCCTTTGGTCAGCTCGGTGGAGCACCAGCCACATCAGCTCAAGACTTCAGTGCAACGATTGTTGGTCGCGGTCGTTTGAATACCAGCGAGCAATTTGAGAACATTGTAGTTTTGGCAAAAACTGATGGTAAAAATGTAAAATTGAAAGATATTGCAAGAGTAGAATTAAATAGCGAATCTTTTGACACATCTTCATTATTAAACGGCCAAGCTACGGCAGCAGTAGGTATAAAACTGGCATCTGGTGCGAACGAGATGCTTACATCAAAGCTGGTACGTGAAAAACTGGATGAATTGTCTCAACAATTCCCAATGGATTATAAATTGGAGTATCCTAACGACACGACGCCATTTGTAAAGTTATCAATTGAAGAGGTTGTAGAAACACTATTTGAAGCTGTCATCCTTGTGTTTCTTATCATGTATCTGTTTTTGCAAAATTTTCGTGCAACCTTGATTCCAACCCTTACAGTTCCAGTAGTACTATTAGGTACATTCGGGATTATGTCGGTTATGGGGTTCAGTATTAACACCCTTAGCATGTTTGGATTAGTACTGGCTATCGGTTTGCTGGTCGATGATGCAATTGTCGTCGTAGAAAATGTCGAGCGTTTAATGACGGAGGAGTCACTTTCTCCTATTGAGGCGACTCGCAAATCCATGGATCAAATCACAGGTGCACTAGTTGGTATCTCACTAGTATTAAGCGCTGTCTTTATTCCTATGGCTTTCTTTGGTGGTTCAACTGGTGTTATATATCGTCAATTTTCACTTACTATCGTTGCAGCCATGGGGCTATCTGTAATTACATCTATGGTTTTTACGCCAGCCCTCTGTGCAACATTATTAAAAGCGACACATGACAGCTCGACAAGAAATAAATTTTTTGAGACTTTCAACATATATTTTGAGAGAATGACAATCAACTACGAAACTGGCCTGGTACAAATACTTAAAAGAGGAGGAACGTTTACTCTCATCTATGTTTTACTGCTATGCGTAATGCTTGGTTTATTTAAGGTATTACCATCATCGTTCTTGCCTACGGAAGACCAGGGTTCATTTTTTGTATCTATTCAGCTTCCTGATGGAGCCAATCTAAAACAGACTCAGGCTACCTTGGAAAAAGTAAACAATTATTTTTCCAGCGAAGAAAAAAATAATGTGCAGATGATGCTAGCTGTACATGGATTTAACTTCTCTGGTCGCGGGCAAAATATGGGAATGGCATTTGTAAAACTACAACCATGGGACCTTCGTAAAAATGAAGACGATCAGGTTGATAGCATAATAAAACGAGCCAACAAATATTTCTCCTCAATAAAGGAAGCCAATGTAATGGCTTTCAATCAACCAGCTATTCGTGGCTTGGGAACATCTTCTGGTTTTGACTTCTTTTTGCAAGATCGTTCAAATCTGGGGCACAATGAACTAATGAATCTAGAAAAAACATTTCTGGAGAATGCCAACAAGGATCCTCGACTAGCAAATGTAAGAGCTAATGGGATGAAAGATAGCCCTCAGTTTATTATCGATATTGATTATGAAAAAGCAATCGCACAAGGTGTCAGTATTGATGATATTAATGAAACTCTATCAACAGGTTGGGGTAGTAGTTATATCGATGATTTCATTGACCGTGGCCGCCAAAAACAAGTAATCATGCAAGCGGAGCCAAATTATCGAATGACTCCCGATGATCTTAACCTATGGTATATTCGTAACAGTAAAGGAGATATGGTGCCTTTCTCTTCCTTTGCGTCCACCCGTTGGAAGGTGGCATCGCCGAGGTTAGAACGTTATGATGGTTACTCTGCAGTCGAAATCGTTGGTGAGGCAGCCCCTGGCTATAGTACCGGTGACGCCATGAAGGCCGTTGAAGAAATAGCCGAAAAATTGCCCAATGGTATTACCGTCTCTTGGACAGGATTATCACTGGAAGAGCAAAAGTCGGGATCACAAGCACCGTATCTTTATGCTATTTCCATACTCTTTGTTTTTCTGTGCCTTGCAGCACTTTATGAAAGTTGGACAATTCCTACTTCTGTTATATTAGTAGTACCATTAGGCGTAATTGGAGCATTAGTTGCAACATATGTGCGCGGGCTTGAAAATGATGTCTATTTTCAAGTTGGTCTATTAACGACAATTGGCCTGTCAGCTAAGAACGCAATCTTAATAGTTGAGTTTGCAAAAGACCTTTATGCACAAGGTGCTAATTTACAATCAGCAGTTATTGAAGCTGCTCGACAGCGTCTACGGCCAATTCTCATGACATCTTTGGCTTTCTTGCTGGGTGTTTTGCCATTAGCAATCAGTTCAGGTGCTGGAGCCAACAGTCGCCATGCTATTGGTACAGGTGTCATCGGTGGCATGATCACAGCAACTATTCTGGCTATTTTTTTCGTGCCTCTGTTCTTTGATATAGTAATGAAAAAGTTTCCACCAAAAATGTCGGAACAACTATCGGTCATACCAGAAAGTGGGAACTAGAAGAATATCGATGCTGGTTACGCCGAGTACGTATCTACCGCTGTATGATTCGGCTTAAGTTCGGATTGAAAACTGAACCAGCTCGATTCAGTTGGTGGCTATGCCACCAACTATCTGAGCAATAACAGCGATAACACTGTTGCTGCTGTTGCTCTGCACTACAGCTTCCAAGTGATTGGAAGTCAGTTATACCCTGTAATATCTATGTCTACTATTTTATTTTCTTCCGGCCGCTCTGCGGCCGTTTTTTTATTGCGCGTTTTCATGGTCTTGCATATAACTATCGAGCGGATAGCTGTAATTTCAGCCCGTTTGACAGGCAAGGATGCGCAAAGAGGGGATCAGGGATGACAGAGTTACTCGGAAAACGGTGGAGGCCACTATGGCCAGTGTTACTGTTGCTGGTGAGCATTGGCTGGAGCGGGAATAGCGCCGCCAGTAGTGAGCGCCATCTCTACCAGCAGCTTGGGCTTGCCGGTAAACTCGACAGACAAACCTTTCAAAAAGCCCTTGTCAGCTATCAAAGCGTACGCAGCAAGCAAAAAACCATCCTGACCATCATTGATTACAGCAAGCCTTCGACTCAACGCAGGCTGTTCGTCATCGACATGAAACGCCACAAACTGCTTTATCACACCTGGGTCAGTCATGGCCGAAACTCCGGCGAACTGGCCGCGGAACGCTTCTCCAATCAGCTCAACTCCCGGCAAAGCTCTCTCGGAGTATACCGCACAGCAGAGACCTATCTAGGCAAACATGGCTATTCACTTCGACTTGATGGCTTGTCACCAGGCAAAAATTGCAATGCCCGCAAACGCGCAATCGTAGTACACGGCGCCGCCTATGCCAGCCCAAACCATCTGCGTAAACATGACAGACTGGGCCGCAGCTGGGGCTGCCCAGCCCTGCCAAAGGAGCAGGCCAGGGCCATCATAGATACCATAAAAGGGGGAAGTGTCATCTACGCTCACGGCTAGCAGTAACACAATAAAAAACAAGGCCAGCTCTTGCTGGCCTTGTTTTTTATTGTGTTGCTATACAGTGAATCATTGGCGCACCACCAGTACCGGACACGGAGCATGACGCACCACGGACTCGGCAACGCTGCCTACCAGCAGATGACTGATACCGGAACGACCGTGGCTGCCCATGACGATAAGTTCAACCTCGTCTTCCTTGGCCTGAATAATGATTTCATCCGCCGCTCGGCCAAAACGAATGTCAAACGTAGCCGGGATAGGGAGGGTTGCAATCAGTTCCTTGAGTTGGGTTCTGGCCTGACGCTCCATTTCGTGAGTGATCTCAACAGCGGTCATATGAAGAATTTTGTAACTGTCAAAGCCGTGTAGTTGGTCAACGACATGGATCAGCTTGAGCTGGGCCTGATGGCTCTGCGCCATGAATACGGCATAGTCGAGTACAGTCCGGGACATTTGGGAAAAATCGACAGGACAAAGCAGAGTTTTGATCGATGGCATAACGCAGTCTCCTCTACTGATTGGGGTGCTATTGAATCTTGAGACCATCATAACCATCAGATTGAAAATAACCCTCGACCCTGTCGCAAAATGAACATCATGGATTTTTTCTGTACGCCGTCACCATCAATGCCATGGTATAAAGTAGGTCATGAGTGTTTTTCCTCTACCCCAATGAGGCCAGCTCTGACCATGCTACGCATCTGTCTGTTGCTCTGTTGTCTGTGTACTGCGGTTAATTGCCGGGCAGAGTCTATTGACGTTTATTGCGATGATTGGCCCGGTTTTTGTCAAAAGGATGGCAAAGGCCTTTATCTTGATCTGGTGCGAGCCATCTACCAGCCTCACGGTTACCAGGTCATCCCCCATATTGTGCCCTATAAGCGTGCCCTCGCGATTATTGCTAAAAAAGGAGGAGATATCGCCATGGGGGTATATCGCGATGAAGTCTCCGGCGTACAACAGCCTCGCTATGCGGCATCAGCCGATGACCTGACCGTATTCATGCTCAAAAAATGGCAGCCCCAGTGGCAGGGAGAGCAAAGTCTGGAAGGGCAAACCGTGATATGGCAACGAGGCTGGGCATTCGACAAATACATTACGGTCAACATGCTGTGGCATGAAATTGATAGCGATGAGCTGGCTCTGCAACTGCTCGGTAAAGAGCGTTATCGTTATTACCTGACTGCCGGCGTGCTCTATGTGGATGAGGCTATCCCTCCCGAGCTGCATCGTGTCTTCCTGCGCTGGATCCCGACCTATCCCATCTTTGCCAATACCCAGCAAGGCAACCGGATGTTGCAGCTCTGGGATAAGGAGATGGTTCAGTTGATCCGCAGCGGGGCTTTGGCAGAGATCTATAAGCACTATCAGCTCTATGACTACTATCAGGGTTTTATCAAAGAGCTGGAGCAGAAAGTGGCGACCAGCCCTGCAACTGAGTGATAGCGTTGCGCTAATTACTCTCCCCTCATTCCCTTGGCCAACCGATCATAGAGGATCACATTGACCGAGGCAGCCAGATTCATGCAACCCCGGGTCGGCACATAAACCACATCTTTCACCGCCCCGTAGAGTGCGGGATCGAGTGTGCCATCCTCCGGTCCGAAGATATAGAAGGCACGCTCCGGATGAACGTAGTCCGGGAGCGGCGTGGCTCCGTCGATCAGATCGACCACCACGGGCACACAACCTTGCGGGATAAACGCCATCAGGTCATCCACCCCGAGCAGCGGGATCTTCTCCACCATCTGCTTGGTATCAGTGGCAAAGCGGCGTGCCAGCTCGAATCGGTTGCCGGTGTAGTAGACCTCATCCACTCCGTAGCAACCCGCAGCCCGCATCACCGAGCCGACATTTTCCGGGGACTTGGGATTGACCAGCCCCACACAGCAGAATGCACTCTTTTCCATTATCTCTCCTCATCTTGCTGCGGCCATTATAAGCCGCAATGGAACGTCAGCCCGGTGAAAAATACTTCGGCCGGCTTACCCGTTCACCAACCAACCCACATGACGTTTTTTTGTGCGCGAACCGACAAATTTTGTATAACCCGATAGCTAGAAAACGTTTATCAGCAATAATAGACAAACGTTTTTAAATGGATATTTGTCTATGACCGAGCGTGAACAAGAGATCCTCGCCCTGTTGCGTCAGGATCCCATGATTGCCCAGCAGGATCTGGCCGACAACCTCGGCATTAGCCGCTCTGCGCTGGCCAGCCATATCTCCAGCCTGATCCGGCAGGGATATGTGCAGGGCAGAGGCTATGTACTACGAGAGGGGCCCTATGTAGTCGTGATCGGCGGTGCCAATATGGATATATGCGGTACCAGCCACGACAACCTGCTGCTCGGTGACTCCAACCCGGGCAAAGTGCGCACTTCAGCCGGTGGTGTCGGCCGCAATATCGCCGAGAATCTGGCGCGATTAGGGAGCGATACCCGGTTGCTGACTGCCGTCGGCAACGACCAGTATGGTCACCATCTGCTAGAGGTGAGTCAACGAGCCGGCGTCGATGTACGCCAGACCCTGGTGCTCGATGGTCACGCGACCTCCTGCTACCTCAGCATTCACGATGGGAGCGGTGAAATGAGCTGCGCCATTAACGACATGGCTATCATAGAGCAGCTCACCCCTGCCCGCCTGACCCCCCTTGGCGGCTTTCTCGGGGGTGCCAAGCTCTGGGTGCTCGACACCAATCTGGCCATCCACACCCTCGACTGGCTGTTCGAACGACAGGGGGATCACGCCATCTTTGTCGATACCGTCTCGGTGGCCAAGGTGGAGAAGATCCGCCCCTGGCTCGGCAAGATCCACACCCTCAAACCCAATCGCAGCGAAGCCGAACAGTTGTGTGGCATGACCATCGCCGGGCCAGACTCTTGGCCCATGGTAGCCGCCTGGTTCCACCGCGCCGGAGTCAAGCGATTGTTCCTCAGTCTGGGTGAGCAGGGGATCTTCTATAGCGACGGCGAGCAGCAGGGCCACCTGCCGATACTGGGCAGCCCGGTGCTCAACGTCACCGGTGGCGGGGATGCCTTTATGGCCGGCCTCGCCCACGCCTGGCTGCAAGATCTCGATATCACACAGACCACCCGTTTTGCCCTGGGCTGTGCCGCCCTCACCGTCAATTGTTCCGATACCGTTTTTTCCGGTCTCTGCAAAACCGCCGTTGACCGCATACTGGAGGAGTACCCATGCTGAATACTTACCTCGATATCCAACCGGAAGTTGCTGCCGCGCTGGCCGCTGGCAAACCGGTCGTCGCCCTCGAATCCACCATTATCTCCCACGGCATGCCCTATCCGCAGAACGTGGAGACGGCCCGTCAGGTAGAGCAAGTGGTACGCGATAACGGCGCTATTCCAGCCACTATCGCCATCCTCGACGGCCGCCTCAAGGTGGGTCTCGATGCGGGGGCGCTGGAAGCGCTGGGCCGGGCAGGCCACGACGTAACCAAGTGCAGCCGCCGGGATATTCCGTTCGTGCTGGCACGCAAGGGAATGGGCGCTACTACCGTCGCATCCACCATGATCATCGCCGCCATGGCGGGGATCCGGGTCTTTGCCACCGGCGGTATTGGCGGGGTACATCGCGGTGCGCAGGAGACCTTCGATATCTCAGCCGACCTGCAGGAGCTGGCACAAACGCCGGTGGCTGTGGTCTGCGCCGGTGCCAAGTCGATCCTCGATATCGGCCTGACGCTGGAGTATCTGGAGACCCAGGGCGTGCCGGTGATCGGCTATCAAACGGGCGAGCTGCCCGCCTTCTACACCCGCGAGAGCGGCTTCAAGGTTGACTATCGCCTCGATACCCCGGCAGCCATCGCCGAGGCGCTGCGCCTCAAGTGGGAGCTGGGACTGGCGGGCGGCGCCGTAGTGGCCAACCCCATCCCGACCGCACACGCCATGCCGAAAGCCGATATCGACGCGGCCATCGCCCGAGCGCTCCATGAAGCGGACGAGCAGGGGATCAAGGGCAAGGCGTCAACCCCCTTCCTGCTGGCCCGCGTCTGCGAACTGACCGGCGGCAACTCGCTGGCAGCCAACATCCAGCTGGTACTGAACAACGCGGCCCTCGGCGCCCGCATCGCTGCTAGCCTGTAATCGCACACCGATACCTCGCCATGTAAAAGAGGGCCTGACGGCCCTCTTGTTGTTTTTGCTATCTACTGTGCTATTGCAACGCTGTGTTATTGCAGGACCACGCGCCCATTGAGCGGTTGCACCGGCCGGTTGTTGGGGTGGTGCATCACCGACTTGAAGGCGTCGATCTGGGCCTGACTAACCTCAACCGGCTGCTTCATCACCAGCCAGCGCACTCCTTCCGAGCAGGGAGGCGTCGTAAGGGAGCCGCTGAAGCGATAGTAGTCACGATTCTCGGGCAGTAGTTGCTCAGCAGAGAGCGGTGCCTTGAGGGTGTGGATCTCCCCCACCTTGGCCGGTAGTTCACCCCAGGCTGCCGCCAGTGCCGGATTGGCCTTGCCAGCCTCGAACATCACCGCCACCACGGCGATCTCTCCCTTGTCACTGACGTGTACCAAATGCCCTTCCAGCGGATAGGATTTGCCCTCGATGAGGTTCTCACTCGGGGCGTGGAAGTGGAACTGCTTTAGTTCAAACGTGGTGCCATCGAGTTGCAAGGTGCTGCCCGGGGCATAACCGACCTGCACGGTATGACCGTTGTTGACCACTGTGTTGCCACCCGCCTGATAGTGGAGTACCAGCGGGGCCAGTTTGGCCTCGACCAATCCGCTCAGGTCAACCGGCGACTGATTGCTGCCCGCACACTGACCAAACTCAGGGGTCAGCTTGGCCCAGTGGGCAGGCCCCGCCTCACCGCTATATTCCCAATGGGGGGCGGCAGCAAACACGACAGGGCACAGCAACAGGGAGCAGGCCAACAGAGACTTTCTCATCATACATCCTTATCTTGATTGAAAAGCACAACCATCCCATCCCCCTGATAGTGGGGCATGCAGAGATGGCATATCTGATACGCGGGATACAGAGCGGTAGAGCGACTTTCTAATGGTAACGAGCAAGGGCTGGTCAATCGATTTGACTGCCGCTCAATTCAGAGTCGTTTGGCAAGTATATGGTGAGGGATCGGCAGAAACAGTGAAAGAGGGGGAAATTAATCAGCCCGCTATCCTCTCATCGTCAGGTGACGCGGGCCAAGGTTCAGGGAGTCACGCTTTCATAACAACCCGCGCGGGAGTCCAAACTCCCGCGCGGGTTGCAGATAACGGCAATTAACGGTCTCGATTCAACGCGATCAGACGATCAAGAATAGCTTCACCATCGGCGCGCAAACCGTTGTGCTCATACTCGTTGGTGATCCAGGCACGGCTGCTACCCAGGCCACGCAGGGTCTCGCGACTGTAGTCAAACTCCACATACATATCCTCGGCATAGACGGCGCAGGCTACCGGCACCTTGTTGCGGGCAAGCTTGGCCGGGTCATAGAGCGTGCCCCAGTCCGCCTTGTTGGCCAGCAGATGAGCCGCCTCTTTCAGGGGCAGCAACTCGCGGAACTGCTCGAACATCCAGGGGTAAACCATCTCGCCGGTGAAGGCGAAATCCTTTCCAGGTGCCCAGTTCACCGCCGGGAATTCCCCTCTGACCCGATCCGCCGCCCAGCGAGTCGCCTCCCCCTCGGCGTAGATAGCCTCGTGCAGGATGGCAAACAGCGGGTTGGTGTTGAATGGCTGCATGCTCTGTACCTGATAGAGAAAGGCCGGACTCAGCTTGTCGCCGATAAAAGCCTCTTCCAGCAGGTAATAGAGTTCCTCGAAGGCCCCCGTAGCACCGAGATCCAGCCCTTGCTGCTGGAACTGCTCCACCGTCAGGCGCTGACCGTTGGGCAGCCGCACATCATGCTGGTGCAGATGGTTGGCCAACCGGTTGGCAATCCCCTGAACGTGGGGGAAACGGGCGAAGAAGGCACGGTTCTTGTCAGCCACCCTCTGGTAGGTGGCGCGGTAAACCTCCTCGGCGCTGCGGCCAATCGGCGCGATGCCGCCGGTGATATAGACCTCCCGCAGGCTATCGGGGAAGAGCGAGAGATAGGTCAGGCAGCAGAAGCCGCCAAAACTTTGCCCCAGCAGGCTCCAGCGATGCTTGGGGCTGAGCTCCTGCCGGATGAACTCGGCATCTTGCACTATGCTGTCGGCGCGAAAATGGCCGAGATACTCCGCCTGCTCGGTCGGTGTCATTTTGGCCAGAATATGCCCATGGATGGGGCTCGACATCCCGGTGCCACGCTGATCCAGCAGCAGCACTCTGAACTCCTGCAACGCCCGCTTGAGCCAACCACTGTTAGCCGTCGGGCGCGGCGCCCCGAATCCCGGCCCCCCTTGCAAAAACAGCAGCCAGGGCAACTTCTCATCGAGCTTGTCTTTACGGCAGAGGGTACGGGCAAACAGGGTAATGCTGTCACCATCCGGCTCATCATGATCGAGGGGAACGGTAAAAAAGTGCGGCTCGCAATGAATGCCGTCCAGTACATAGCTCAAGGGGCTGCTCATCTGGGATCTCTCCGTCAGGATGGGAACATCATTGATCCCATCATATCCCCGCCAGGCCACAGGGTCACTCAGGTTTTCCAAAATGTTAACAATGGCTTAAAGGTCGAAACATCTCCAGAGAAGACACGGTTCAACTGTGCTGAATTAATTGTTTTGCGAGGGAGATTGACGCCATGGCGCCATTCAACAAAGATGGCGAGCCTGCACAGGAGTGCGACAAAATGGATAAGGAAACGTGATGAAACCGAAGTGGATCAGGGCCAGAAAAAGAGAGAAGAAGCCCTGCCCTGGCAGCATGCTGCAGACCGGAATGCTGTTGTTCAGTGCCACCTGTGGTGCGACGCTCTTTTTGGCGGCATGCAACAGCAACTAGAAATGAAAAAGCCCGCTCGATTGAGCGGGCTTTTCGAATTTGGCTCCTCCTACTGGACTTGAACCAGTGACATACGGATTAACAGTCCGCCGTTCTACCGACTGAACTAAGGAGGAATTGTGGTGCCCAGAGACGGAATCGAACCGCCGACACGGGGATTTTCAATCCCCTGCTCTACCGACTGAGCTATCTGGGCAACGGCGCGCATTAAACCCTTTCCTGCGCAGAGTGTCAACCATGATGGCACGATAAAAAGCGCGTTCGCTCAACAACTGAACGCCATGGCCATATATCACCCATTTCAGTCCCTTTTCCCACACTTGCTGGCCCCTGCATGCCTACAGGCAGCGTCAATATGATAGAAATTAGAGGGTCAGCAGGTCAGCCACATTGAGCCGAATCCACTCTGCGAGTATGCTTTGCCGCAATGATACCGCCTGGAGGCAACATGAGTCTGAATATGCAAGAGTGGCGTGATGAGACCACCGAGATCGTCAACGAACTGCTGGCCGATGGCAGCAATCCCGATGCGGATTACGACATCGAGCACCACTTCGCCTGCCAGGATTTCGACCGTTTGGAAAAAGCAGCGGTTGACCTGTTCAAGGCCGGATTTGAAGTGACCGATGCCGAAGAGATGGAGCTGGATGACGGCGCCACCATCTTCTGCTTCGATGCCACCATCGAGTGCAAACTGGATGTCGAAGCCATCGTTGCCGATATCGAAAAGATGCTGCCCATCCTGGAAAAATACGGGGTGGACTACGATGGCTGGGGCACCTACTTTCAGGATTGATCCCTGCCACAAAACAGAGAGGCCACCTGTGGGTGGCCTCTCTGTTATTGCAGACTGTCACAAATAACTGGCGGCAAACTGGTCGGGCGGCAACGGGGGGCTGAACAGATAGCCCTGTAGCCGATCACAACCCGCCTGGGTCAGCCACAACTGCTGCTCGACGGTTTCCACCCCTTCTGCAGTAATGCGGATCCCCAGCTCATGGCCAAGTCCGATGACCGATCGCACGATGGCGGTGGTGGCACTGTTGCTGACCAACCCCTGGGTGAAGCTGCGATCCAGCTTGAGCGTGGCGACCTTGAGCCTTGGCAGATAGGCCAGCGAGCAATACCCGGTACCGAAATCATCGATGGCCAGTTGAAAACCGGCGGCGATCAGGTTATCCAGGTTGGTCTCAATCTCATCGGCATTCTCCATCAAGACTCCTTCAGTGATCTCCAGCTCCAGCTGGCCTGCATTCAGACCATGACGGGCAATGCAGCCCTGCACCAGCTTGCAGAGCGCCGGATCACGAAACTGCAACGGCGAAAGGTTGATGGAGAGCACCATATCCGACCGAGCGGTTTGCCACTGGGCCAACTGAGCACACCCCAACTCCAGCATCAGCTGACCAAGTTGGCCGATGATCCCCATCTCTTCCGCCAGTGGAATGAACTCTTCCGGCGAGATCATGCCAAGTTCAGGATGCGGCCAGCGGCAAAGTAATTCTGCGCCACAAAGCTGATGGGTTGTGCTGCTGATAATGGGTTGATAGACGGCAATCAGCTGGGATGACTTGATGGCGAGCGGCAACTGGGCGGCGATCAGCTGGCGCCGCTTAAGTCTCGCCTGCAGATAAGGATCAAACAGGGTGCAGTACTGCTGCTGCCGCTTGCCCTGCGCCAACGCTGCTTCGGCGTGGCTAAGCAATCGCTCGGCATCGTTTGCCCGCCCCTGAGCCAACCCCAGAAACACCGGAATCTGGATACGATGCTCTTCCACCTGATAGAACTCCATCAACTGCTGCTGCAGATGCTGGTTCCACTCCAGCAAAGGCTCGTTGAACTCGGGAAGTAGCAGACAAAAGTCATCGGCAGCCACACGGCAAAGCAGGGTTCGCGGCGGAACCAACTGCTGTAGTCGCTTGGCCACCTGGCTCAGCAGGCGATCGGCAATCCGGATTCCGAAACGATCGTTAACCTCACGAAAGTGGTGCAGATCGACCAGCACCAGCGTGGCGCTGCGGCCCCCCAAATGGCGGCTGGTCTGCAAGAAACGGGAGAGTTTGAGCAGCCCGGTGAGGCTGTCGTAGTGCTGCTCCTGCTGCAACTGCGCCTGGGTGGTCCGCAAGCCGGTGATATCGCGTCCCAGCGTCAGGATCCCGAGGGAGTGACCATCACCATCGGGGACATCGACCCGGGTGATCTCCATGTGCCGCCCCTGCCCGCTGGCATCCAGCAGGCAACATTCGCCGTGGCCCATCCCTTGGGGGGCCGCCAACCGATATGGTATCTGCTGACCCAGCACCTCATCCGCCCCCTGACCAATAAAGTCGAGAAATGCCTGGTTACACTCCAGCAACACCCCGTTGTGATCATCGAAACGGATCAGGTCAGGGATGGCATCGAGCAGAAAACGCTGCAACAACTGCTGTTTTTTGACCGTCTGTTCCAGGTGCTTGCGCTGGGCAATCTCGTTGACCATTCCGAATACGGCGTATGGCTCACCCTGAGCCGTGTAAAGCGGGATCTTGTGCACCTCCATCCAGCAGGTCTCACCGCCCCGGTTGCAGTGCAACTGTTGATGAAGCAAGGGAACGCCCCCCGTCAGCAACTGCGCATCCTCAGTGCGAAATACATCACCCCATGGCATCTCGGCATCACTCTTGCCGACCACCTCGGCGGGTGAACCCAGCCTGGCCTCAATGGCAAATTCACGATTGGCAAACAGGTAGCGACCATGCCTATCACGACAAAAGATACTCATTGGCAACTGGTCGATGATCTGCTGCAGCAGATCCGGGGTAAGCATGTTGGTCACAGAGGCGCTTATGGAGGAATTTCGAGCAAATCTATGATAGCAAACCAATTTTGTAAAGCACCCACGGTAACCCCTCAGTTTACACCGATGCAGCACGCATGCTGACAGAGGTTGTCGCTCAGGTGATAATAGGCACCGGTTGGCCAATGGCCTGATAAATGGACGAGAGAAGCAAGATGAAAAAGATGATGGGGTGCGCATTGGCGCTGTTGCTGGCGGGTTGTGCTGGTGACAATAACGGTGGTGAGGAGTATCGCTACAATCCGCCGGTCGCCAAAGCGACCAACAATACCCAGGAGATGGCGATCCCGGTGGATCTGGTATGGGCTCGCGCCGAGAAATGGTTCACCGATCACGGCCTCACCATCGAAAACAGTCAGCGCGGTGCCGGCCTGATGACCGCCAATGTCAACCAATCAGCCGACGGACTGGAGTGGCTGGACTGCGGTACCATGGGTTCAAAAGTTGCACTGGGCAACCCGAACCTGCAGATCAACCTGATCATCACCCAGAGCGGCAACAGCAGCGTGGCCACTGTCAACGTCAAGGGCAACACCGAGCTGTTCTTTGTTGAATCCTCAGGCGAGCGCGTACCAGCCCCGTCCATCAAGCCGGTCTGTGTCTCCCGCGGCTCTCTGGAGCAGAGCCTGTTCGCCACCCTCGGCAACTGATTTCACTTACCTGCAAAGATAAAAAAAGCGGCAGATTACTCTGCCGCTTTTTTATTGCCCCGAGTTGGGCTTACTTGTCGATATCGAGCATGTTGTTAGTCAACATGTAATCGATCACCTGGTTGGCAGTGGTACCGGCCCCCCCCGTCAGACTATCGAAGGTATGGTTCATCAGTACAATCTCCTGAGTCACCGGCGCAGTACTGCTCTCCTTGACCTGTAGATGTACCCCCTCATTGTCCTGGAACACCGACAGCAGGCTCTTCAGATCGTTCTGGTTACGAGAACCATCGTGATCCAGCAGGTCGCTCAGATCCAGCTTGTCACCTTCCGCCTTGGAGAAGTCGACCACGTAATCCTTGGCAACGCTGCCTGCGGCTGTGTCGCCCTGCAGCCAGGTGAAGGTATCGGCACCGCCATCCCCCTTGAGGATGTCATTGCCAAGCCCGCCGACCAGGATGTCATTGCCCAGACCGCCGATCAGGTTATCGTCGCCGATTCCACCAAACAGGGTATCGTTGCCACTGCCACCGTACAGGGTATCGTTACCGCTCTCGCCATACAGGGTGTCGTTGCCGGCACCACCGAACAGGATGTCGTTGCCGGCACCACCGAACAGGAAGTCATCGCCACCCTGACCGAACAGGATGTCGTTGCCATCCCCACCAATTAGCACGTCCGCCTTGTCATTGCTGGAGGACTGATCGAACTCGCTGGCATGGTCCGTGATGTAGTCATGGACCTGGGCATCGGTCACCGAGCCTGCGCCCAGCTTGCCGGCCACATACTGCTTGATGGCCGCGTAGCCTTCACCATTGATACCGGCGAAGTGGATGGCATCCCCGAACAGGATATCGTCGCCAGCACCGCCGTCGATCCGGTCACTGCCCGGCAGGTTGTTCACCGACGTGCCCAGAATAGCGTTGGCCAAATCGCTGGCGTTGACGCCGGTCATGATGACGCCGTCAGAGTCGTAGGACTTGAGATCGTTGTAGGAGATGTTGGCCCCCAGTCCGATCGCTTCTACCGTAACCCCCATCCCTGTAAGCAGCCCAAAACCTGCTACCGAGTTATTGATAGTTGAGCTGGAGGTAGTGCCGCCATCACCATCCAGTGTTGAGTAGGTATATCCCCCTCTACCATCCGGACGCATAAAACCGATCGGGTTGCTGTATCTACCATCGGCATACACTCGGCCAGCGCTATCGATGATGGTGTAGCCATTGGAGCTATATACCCGACCCGGAATATAGGTGCCACCAAGCAGACTGTTGAGATAGACGTCATAGCTGCTACCTGAGAAATTCAATACCCTCGGGTTGGAACCTTCGTTACCGAGGTAATAAGTCGGCTGACCATCGGTAATGAAATAGGTCAGATTCTTGGCATTACTGTTACTTTGAGCCGTAGAACTACTGAACCAGTTGGCAACCGTCTTGAACACATCTTCATAGTTGGTACCCCCTCCGCTACTCATGGAATCGATTACAGCCTGCAGCTGATTCAAGGCATTGCTGTCTTTCAGGTTCACACTAATACTGGCATTCGACAGAGCATCAAAGTCAACCAGCATGATGTTGACTGTACCAGCCCCTTCGCTACCTGCGCTCGCCTTGAGGCTGGCGAAGATCTGTGCCAACTGGCTCTTTATGGTGTTCATGGCGCTGGTGCCGATACTGCCCGAGCTGTCGACCATAAAGGCGATGTTGTAGTTCTGGCCCGGCAGCACCACGCTGCCATCCAGATCCCCGACCACGATATTGTGTTCGCTGCCATAGGTGCGGTTCTGATCGCCCGGCTCCCCTTCGGTAGAAAGGAAGTAGCTCATGCGGATCGAGTCCTGATCCGATGCGCTGCTGGTCTGATCGGTCGCCACTTCCTTGGCGATGGCTTCAACCTTGAGGTCGAACTGGCCGGCACTGCTGCCCGGCACCCGCAGGGTCAGACCGGTCAGTTTGATGTCCAGTGCACTCTGGTTCCACAGACCGCTCAGCGTCAGCGTGCCATTGGCCCCCACGGTACCGAGCGCGGTGGAGCCCTGATAGAGGGTCGACCCCGTCGGCATGCCGGTCAGCACCAGGCTGTCGAACTGCTCGCTACCATCCCGGTCGGTCAGGGAAGCAGTGATCTCGAGCGGGTAATCCACCACGCTCGGCTGTACCGCCGTCAGGGTGCCGTCGGTCTGGTTGAACTGGTAGATACCGTCATCAAACTGCACCAGCTCGATGTCGTAGAGCGACTTGCTGATGGTGACGCCGTTCTCCTTCACCAGGAAGTTGAAGCCGCCATCACTTCTGCGCTCGATGACATAGTTGGCACGCGAGCCCATCAGTACGGCCAGGTCGGTACCGGCACCGCCAAACAGGGTGTCGCCACCCAGTCCGGCCACCAGGATATCGTTGCCGGTACCGCCGTCGAGGGTGTCACCTGAGGTGGAGTTACCACCGACCAGCACGTCATTGCCAGCACCGCCGACGAAGTAATCGCCGCCGCCCTTAACGCTGACGATGTAGTCATTGCCGTTGCCACCCACCACTTGATCCTGACTGGTGGTGCTGTCGGTCAGACTATTGGTGATGCCAAAGTTGCCCTTGTTGAAGTTGCCGCTCTGGAACGCCCCGGTGGAGATGCCGGACGACGGGTACTGGGTATAAAGCGGGACGCCGTTGCCCGTCAGGCTGATGTCGACCACCGGCTTGTCCGCGACCGCTGTGATATCGATCACCAGCTTGCCTGAGTTACTCAGGTTGGCACCATCGCTGATCTGGTAACCCAGAGTGGCGTAGTCCCCTTGCTGGTTGCCCGTCGTCGTACCGCCACCATTGAGGGCATTGCTGCTGGATTCATTGAGGCTAGGCACAAAGCGCAGATGGCCGCTGTCGATATCGGCGTAGGAGACAAGATCCCCCACCTTCACCGCAATCCACTGGCCAGCAGCGTTCAGGTATTCCAGCTTGCCGCTCAGCGGCAGGGTGTTGATCTGCACGCTCAGGTCAGAAGCGGCCTGATCATCGCTGGCACCAAACTGGGCCCACTTCAGCACCAGTGGCGTGTCCTCCTTGCCGGCACTGTAGCCACCCGTGGTCACCGGCGCCCGATCGTTGTCCACTATGGTGCCGGTCCCGCTCTGCCCACCGATGGTCACCGAGAGGGTCTCGTTCGTTTCGACCAAGCGATCGTTCACCGTCGGGATGGTCACAGTGAAGTCCGACACGCCGGCTGGTACTGTGATCTTGCCGGTAGTGCTGTTATAGGTCACACCATTGCTGAACTGGGCATTGCCCCAATCCTGGTTGGAGGCGGGGTTGTTGCCCGAACCACGAATGGCGAAATCGTATTCAGTCGCTTCCTGGGTCGCATCTGACAGGGTGACTTTGTGCAGCAGATTGCCCCCTTCGGTTACGCTCTCGCTGGAGACTCCCTGAACCAGCGGCGTGAAGAGAGGCTTGGTTGCAAAGGAGCCAATGCTGGCGTCGCCGTCACCATCCACCACCCGGATCTGGAAGTCGATGTCACCATCACCCAGAGGTTTGGACATACGCTGATACTGGAAGAACTCCCACTTGCCTGTGGCCGGCGTAAACTCCAGCTTGAAGACAAGGTTGCCGTCCGCATCCTTCCCGACCAGGGTATTGGCGCCGCTGGCGGTGATGGCGATGGCAGAACCGGAAGCCGTTCGCAGACCATTTTCGAAGGTTGCCGGGTCCATTACCAGCCCGATGGAGCCCTTGCCGTCCGCCCCCCACTGCGGGGTCACGGTGCCGGAACCATAGGCGATTGCCTGCGCCGTGTTGGAACCGAGGAACTCGATGCTCTGTACGGTGAAGTCGCTGTTGTCGGAGGTATTGGTGTTGCCGTTGTTGGTCGCCTTGATCACCATGGTATCAAAGCCGCCCTGCTGCACCTGGAAGTTCTGGTTGAACTCCCCACCCGATGCGTTGGAGTTGAATACCAGGGTACTGATCAGTACACCACCGCGATAGAACTCCACGACCCCGCTCTCGAGCTCGCCGCCAAACATCTTGCTGAACTTGATGTTGGCGCCGTAGGCAACCTTGCCTGCATCCAGCCTGACGATCAACTGCTCGGAGGCGGACGACCCGTCGGCAAAGTGACGGAAGTCAATCTCGTTGGCGAGGTTGTGGTAAGGCGCAGCACCGCTGGCCACCCCCAGCCCCGAGCTGGAGCCATTGACATCCGCCGTTACCAGTGAGGAATCGGTTGCCGACTTGAAGCCCAGGGCGCTGATGGTAAAGCCCGCCATGTTCAGGATGCTCTGGTTGCCACTGTACTTGGTCAGGTCGAAGAGCCCGGTCAGCACGTTCGGAATATCGGTCTTCACCACGGAAACGGCATCGCTGTTGCCGGCAATGGGGGAGTCGTCCTCGACGCTGACATCCAGCTTGCCCTTGGTGACACCGCTGCCATCGGAGACCTCCACATCCAGCTGGAACGACAGCTTGTCTTCCGAGGTCGTATCCCCGTGGTCGAGGGGGCCTTTGAGGGTCACGTCATAGGTCCACTCTCCCTTGCCGCTGGCATTGGGTGCCGTCAGCTTGACCTCGACCACCGCCTTGTAATCGGCGCCGCCAATCACTCCTGTGTAGCCAACCAGCGTCTTGCTGCCCGCATCCCAGCTCCACTGGACCTTGGCCCCACCGGACGTCAGCCCGGCCGGTCCATTCAGGGAAATGTTGAGTGTGCTGCTGTCGATGTCGCCCACCGAGAGGGTACCCGACGCCTTGATGGCATTGGTGGTATCCGGGTTGCCGACCGTGTCGGCAATGCCGTTTGCCAACCCCTCTTCAGAGACGACAACCCCGTTGGAGATGCTCAGTGTCGGCAGATCGTTGACCGCATCCACCTTGATGGTCACGGTTGCGGGACTCGCATCCACGGCGCCGTCGTTGTCTACCGCCGCATAGTTGAAGCTGGTGTTGCCATTCCAGTTCGCATTCGGAGTGAAGGTGAGCTTGCCGGCGTCCGCCACCGCAATGCTCTGATCCACGGTCACCGCCACCCCGTTCAGATAGAGGATGCCGTTGGCAGGCAGGCTCTTGATGGTGAAACTCACCACGTTGCCATCAATGTCGCTGCCACTGAGGGTCGGAATGGCGATGCTGGCGGCATCTTCCTGACCGTTTGCCTGTTTATTCACAGTCTCCGGCGCTTCATTCAGGATCTGCGCGTTGTCGCTGCCCGGCAGTGAGACGTTGCCCGCCTTGTCAGTCTGGGTTGCCGTCACCGTCAACGACTTGCCGTTGGCCGGGGTCGTTTCCGTCCAGCTGATGGTGCCGTTCTGATAGCCGTAGCTCTTGCCATTGCTTGCCAGCAGGGTGCCATCGGCCTTGAGCGTCAATTGGACAGTGCTGTTCACCCCGCCATTGTTGATAGTCAGCGTCACCTTGCCACCCGCAACCAAGTCAGCATGATTGACCTCTGCCCGAACCTGGATCTGATCATTGCCAATCTCGGCCTTGGTCAGCATTTGGTCATTATTGGTGTCATCAACGATGGTCACGGTCGGTGCTGAGGAAGCTACGCTGTCCAGGATCGCATTCTCGCTGTCGGTCGCCGGGTTGCCCGCCTGGTCGGTCACGTCCGCCTTGACGGTGAACTTGCCATCCGCCAGGCCGCTGGCCCCCAGGTCCACGGTGGT